>JABJFP010000058.1 GCA_018662715.1 Methanobacteriota archaeon
CTTCTATGTGTCCCGGAGTTACGAAGACCTCACCATTGCTTTGATGAACCTTGAGAAGGAAGGTCGAATATCCAAGGTCGTTGCTTTGGTGCCCGAACCAGAAGCCTTCTTTTGCGCACCCGATGAAGTGGAATTACTTCTTCGCCCAAGAAGAGAAGACCGAACCGTTCGCATTCTCACCCAATCTGACCCGTACGTCTCTCGATTTATTTGGGAAGTGCGAAGCGTTCTGGACCGTGGATGGTACCTTCCAATCTTCAAGGGAGTTGACCCCATCGGTAAGGTTCTCATGTTCAAGGTAAACGATTATCTCGAAATAAAAGACCTCCATGTCCCAACAGCGTACTTGGATGAATTCTGCCGTGCATTCGAAATCCTCCTCGACAACCACGCCGCCCAACTCGTGGATGTAGCTGTATTGTCAAACTTCAACAGCGAGCCCATCACCGCTCTTGACGAAACAACTCGAAGCGCTTTGGAATCAATCGGCTTCAAGGCAACTGGGGAACGAATGATTCGGGGTGCTATCGTTGATCCGCAACCACGAGAAATTGCAGAGCGGGCATTGTTCCATAAACACCACCTTCATCAAGCGACCCGTCATGAAAACGAAATTCTTGCACTAAAGAAAGTCACAGAGATTCGTGATGACTTTGCACTTCGTGGGCGTTGTGAATTGTACCGTGTGAATCTCAAAAGCATGGCAAGTGCCCACCGACTTCATCAAGGAATCAATCTCCGAGGCCATCAAGTGTGGGCATCATACGAACATTTCCAAGACATCCTCGCAATTCGTAATGAGCCTGCAGATGATGAGTTATGGGATATTGTAGAATTCTTCAGTACCAATTCAGACCCGAACCTGTTCAAAGAACGTCACGCACTCAGTCAGGCTGAATTTAGAAAGTTAGTCCAACCTCTCATTCGCAGCGGTCATATTGTCCAAGATTTCCGTGGTGGTTTTAGAACAGTACAACTCGAACCGAATGTCGACCGCGTAGAGCTCCGCCGAGAACATATTAGAAAACTTGTAGAACAATACCCAGTCATTACCTTGAGGCAACTTACTCAACTTGCGGGTACATCATTCAAGCCCGAGGAACTCAAGGCTGTGTTGAACGTCTTTGAGGAAGATGAAACACTCATCAAAGGGTTCCTGATAGAAGATTTCCACCAAGTGTGTTGGGGTAGAAAGGAATTGTTAGAGGAGGCTCGCTCAATTCCCTCAATACGTGACTTTGTCCTCCCGCCCTCCGACCCTATAGCACCGTACTTTGCAGATATTATGAAGGAACGATTTGGTTTTGGATCTGCATATTTGGTGTTCAGAAATGCAGAGCCAGTGGCCGCTTTCAAAGCGAATACTCGCAACAAAATTATTGATGTCAAGGATTACGAAGGTTCAGAAAAAGCATGGCGTATCGTCAAAGAATTTGCTTGGGAGCATCAAATGCCATTGCAAACCGACCTCAGAATTGGTGGCAAAAGGTTGCAATGATGTGAGCCCTTGAAACGCAGAATTCATGATCCATCCAGCGATGTGTTACGTTTTTGTCAAAACATCATACCAATTTTTTGATAAGGGAAGAATGTATCACACAATACATGAAGAAGTCTCTTGCACTTGTCATTTTGTTCCTTGCCAGTCTGGCAACTCCCATGGTAGGAACATCACAATCGGAAACACCAGCATCCATGGAAGTGTTGCATACAGTGGTTAATCCTGCGAACAACAACACATACCACCTTCTCTCCGCTGCATCTTGGGAGGATTCTGCTTCCTACGCTCAGTCATTGGGGGGCTTCTTGACGACTGTTGATGATGAAGCAGAAAACACGTGGCTGTTTGACACTTTTGCTTCATGGGACAATCAATCTCGACACTTGTGGACGGGCCTTTCTGATTCCAACGACGAAGGAAATTACCGCTGGCACGATGGAACACCGTTCCTCTACCGAGATTGGGGTGATTCACAACCTTCTGCTGGCGGGGACGAAGATTACGTTCACATTGCAAGCACAAACATGGGAAACATCATGCCAGGAACATGGAATGACTTAGAAAACGATCCACAATATTTCCCAGTGTATGGCGTTGTTGAAATCGGTCCCGGGGCAGATTTCTCGTTGAGATTCAATGGAGATGGAGACCATGTTGTTGTGAACCATGATGAAGGAATGGATTTTTCAAACTCAACAAGCCTCTCTCTTGAAGCATGGATTTATCCCTTCAATGATGATGGATTACAATTCATCATGATGAAAGGCGATTACGGTTGGGGGCTTTACCTAAATGGAGATACACTTGCCTATTCATCGCAATACAGCCTATCTCAGCACCCTGTTTCAAATCAAACCATTGAGGTTAACCAATGGAACCATGTCCGAGTTGATATTCAAGCGGATGTCGGTGGCGAATTTTTCATCAACGATGAATCGGCAGGACTTATTGAACCAGAGAATGCCTTAATTCCACTCGGGGATTTTGGCTCTAATGATTGTTTTACATCCGGTGAAGACTGTGATGAATTTTACATCGGTCGGATGGGAGCAGGTTGCGATTGTAATTACTTTGAAGGAATGGTTGACAACATTTCAATTTCAGCAAATGGAAATGATTCGAACGATTCAATTCTTATCTCTGAATGGGCCTTCCCTGAAGGTGAAGGCAGTCAAACAACAGATGGTATGACGTCGGACCGACAAGGCAGTATTGTTGGAGCAGATTGGGTCATGCCGGATGGAAGCATCGTCGCTCAGGCAGTTGAACTCTTCATTGGAGAAGAGTATGAAATTGACGAGGCGAGTGCTGGTGATACTCTTCTTTTCTTCACAGAGGTTGAGGAATACACTCGTTCTCTATCGTGGTTTTCTTCTTCCTTCAAATTTGATTACTTTGAAGACCCAGTGAACTATGAGGTTTACATCGGCTATGGAGCAATTCCAGATGCTTGGAACAACGACGGTTCCTTCACGGCTGATTTTGGCTGGGGGTACGAAGAATGGTCATGGCCAACCGAAGGCGTCGTATGGTTTGTACTCATTCCGGATGATGACCTTGAGGACTTACAGATTACACTTGATGCAGATATTGCAGACCCTCCGCCAACTTTGGATGAAATGACGGAGCTCAAGCAAAGCATTGCAGTGACGAACCAAGAAATCGACTCACCAGGAAATTTCGATGAGTTTGGAATGAATTACTACTACATCAATGTCACAGAGCCACTTGCAGATTTGCGCGTGCGTACCTACGGCGGTCGTGGAGATGTTGATTTGGGAATGTCGTACTACAGTCCTCCTCAACCAGATTATTTCTGGATATGGGAGGATGACTTTTTCGAGCCAGGCGATGATGAAAAACCCGGTTCCACATCGGTTGAACTAAGGGAGACATGGTCAACAGAACCAGGAAACGATGAAGAAGTCCATCTTTTTGATGTTGAACCTGGACTGTATTACATTACTGCTTATACAACTCGTATGGCGAGAGGGTACACCATTGTTGCAGACTTTGTATACCCTCCCGAAAATGTAGACCCTGATGATGCTATCACCTTGACACCTGGAATTGAGTACGGTTTGCTAAGTGGATACGATGGACTCTCTCAGTATTTCAAGGTCGACGTTCCTCAGGGGACAGAACGACTCATCGTGGATTTGTCTGACGGTGACGGTGAAGCTGGACTCTTTATGCGTCTTGATCAAGCCCCGACCTCTTCAACCTATGATTACCATTCAACAAGCGATGGTGCCGGTGACCGAATTGCATTTAATGACCCGACTCCAGGTACTTGGTACATTCTTCTTAATTCCGAATCTGCGTTTACCGGTGTAAACATTCTCGCGGATTTCGCTGACCGGTATGTTTGGGATTATGACGGAACGCCGATTCAAATTTTTAATGACGAACAATTGGAAGGAATCAGCATCCCAAAGGGGCAATCGATTGATTTGTATGCGATTATTGAAGAGCCAGGGGGCGTATTTGTTGTTGAAACCTATGGTGGCAGCGGAGATGTTCAAATTGTGGTCAATGGGGTTCAATATGAGATAATTTTCGGTGGAGGAGGTGGTCGCCCAGGTGACGACTTTGGACTTGAAACTGAGACCGAAGAAGTCACTCTTAGAAGCGGCAAGTCCGGTACGAATCACATGGTTACTTTGTACTTCCCAATGAACGGCAGAATGGATGTTGAGCTCATTGGAATTAGTGACGCAGAAGAAGTATCAATTGTTGCCTTCTGGGACGAATCGGATTTCCCGGTTGACCCTGTAGACCCTGTTGATCCTTCGAAACCTGTAGATGTCACTTCATGTGTAGATCGTGCCAAAGAAGACTTTGCCTCATCGGACGAAGACGGATCAGGGGTACTTGAACCGGATGAGATTGGGATGGGAGACGGTGATATGATTACCTCGGCAGGTCCCAGAATTTTGATGATTTATGATGCAAATGGAGATGAAGAAATTGAATACCGTGAATATCTTCAGGTAACGTGTTCTTGCGATAATGAAATGATGGTCCTTTACGACGAGATGTCTCAATTAGGTGGGAAGGTATCCATAGAAAATCTTGAAAATCAAAAGACTCAAAACGATTATAATTTCACATCTGTAGATGCAAATAAAGATGGATTCATCGACCCTGATGAACTTGAAATCCTCATGGTATTGTGTGAAACGACATTCACAGCCTTTGACAAAGATGGAGATGGTGTCCCCGATGAAGATGATGCTTTCCCTGAGGACCCTGACGAATCGGTTGATACGGACGGTGACGGAGTGGGTGATAATGCAGACTTAGCCCCTAGCGTGGCCAACGATGTGATTTATTCTTCAGCCGCATTGGTCTTCGTTATTCTCGCAGGTTTGCTCTTCGCCTTCATGAGGAATAATCGTGACCAAACAAGCACCAAGGATTGGGGAGATGAACAACGGATGGACGCCGCTATTTTTGACATGAACCAGGGAGTGAATCCTTCCTTCGTAGATTCAGTAAGCGAACAGCATGATTCGGTACCACCAATGACACTTCCCGGAAGTCCGGATTCTCCCGAGGTCCCATCTGCACTTGACCTTCCAATGGATTCCTTCGTTGATGCACCGGATGCTACCCTCATGGGTATGGTACTCGACGGGCAAGAAACGATTGAGTATCCTTCTGGTAGTGGTGTTCTATGGATTCGTGATGAACCCGAGCACGCATGGCAACAAAAGTCGTGAAATACCATTCACGGAAGAACAAATCCATCCCATCTCGACATGTAGGTCACGAAGGTATCGCTTAGTCCCGCCTTTTTCAGGTGTTCAACAGAAAATGGAGGCTTCGTTGGAGATGAATGTTCTCCCTCCAATTGGCGTGGCCAGTCATAATGGGCGATTCCTGCTCTTCCCACTCCGACCAAATCTGCTCCTTCGTCAAAAGCAAACTTAACATCTTCTTGATCCCAAATTTTACCGGTGGTGATGATTGGTATCCGGCCGTTCAAATGTTGGCTGAACCATCTTGTAAGTGACATTTCTTGTCCGTTTTGGTCGGTTTTCGTTTGGTACACATCCCAACATGAAACGTGAATAAAATCCAGACCCCACTCGACACACCATTGAGCAATCTGAAGGGTTTCATGCAGTTCAATACCTAAATCCCGTATGGTGGGAGAAAGTCGCACGCCAACGACAAAATTTTCAGAGGTTCGAGCACGAACATTTTGGATGATGTGTTTCAACAACATTGAGCGGCCAAGAAGGTCTCCACCCCACTGGTCGTTTCTTCGGTTTGTTTTCATTCCCAGAAATTGAGAGATGAGATAACTATGCGCACCATGCAATTCTATACCACTAAATCCAGCTTCTTCACAACGGACAGCAGCATCACCAAATGAAATGATAATGGATTCAATTTCGGTATGGGTGAGTTCCCTAGACGTCACCCCTTTCATGCTTGAATCGGTATTTTCAGAGGCTGAAACAGGTTGAACTCCTGTAAGTTCAATCGGTGCTCTCATCCCCCCATGAAACAATTGTGCTAAGCTCACTGCACCATGCACTGACAATTCTGATGCGAGGCGAGTGAGGCCGGGCAACTGATGATCAGACCATACTCCAAGTTCACCTTCCCATCCACGGCCGTGTTCGGTGACATTGGCCGCCGCCGTGGTTACGATTCCAAAACCACCTTTGCTGCGAAGGGTGAGCCAGTGATGTTCCTCGTCCGATAGAACACCATCATCATGGCTCTGTTTATTTGTTAGAGCAGCAAGAACGGTCCTGTTTCGAACGGTCAACCCTGTTCTGGGAAATGTAAATTCAGACAATACATCGTTCATTGCATCACCGTAAATCAACTGTCCTGTTTGGTTCGAGGTTTTGAACGGTTAAAGGGTTCAGTAAGGGCGAGAATATTTCTGTGCATGCTTGGGAGGATTTCGAACATGATGAGGGCCATGAGGAACATAGCGAATAAACTCACAATTCGGGCAATATAGGTGTGGCCGAACTCAAATACTGAGATGCCCCAAAGGTCCCATTGAGTGTATGTCATGTGCATCCAAATGAGCCCAGCGTTTCGAAATACATTGAGCAGGTGAATGAGGGGGACAATGAGGAGCAGGGCACGAACACGTTGCTTCCAATGGAGGTTGAGTACCGATATTGCTCCGATAAAGAGAACCATTGACTGCAATGCAGTACATGCGAGGACGAAGTTGATTCCGATTAACCCTCCATCTGCAAGCATCAATTCAGATTGGAATGCGTATTCTCCGGTGAAATCTGTTGAAAACCAACGGTTGCCATCCCATTCTTCCCAAGATACTCGTCCACTCGGTGCATTGACCCAAGTAGTTCCAACCTCAATCTCCTGACCACCAGCGAATCCGAGAAACCATGCAGATTGAGTCGCCACAAACAGAATCGCAAGAACGCTGAGATAGGGAACATAGGCAATGAGAAGATACGGCCCTCCAGCAAAGGCAACGGTTCCTCTCGCCCAATCCAAGGCTTCTCGTTGTGGCTTGGTGCAGTTCTGCTCCCAAAGTGCAATTCCAATGCATAGAGGGAGAGTGAGGGCACACATCACGGTTAAGACCATGTCATTGTGGTCAAAATATGTCCAAGATTGATTGAAAAAGAACAGTCCAACTGCAATCCAGCCAAATTGTGCAAGTCGAACACTCGGTTTCATTCGAAAGACCCACGAGATGGCCAGGGCAAGCATCCCTGTGGCCCCCATCAATGTCGCAGTGGAAGGTTCCATCAGCACATGTTATCCCAAGGGGAGGTTTCCTATGAAGGTCACCAAGAATTGGTAAAGGCAATGAGGCTCCGTGATGTGGAATGGTCATGTCCGGTATGATTGCTCATTGGGGTTTTCATTCATCCGCCGATGCTGATGCTGCTCGTCCGATCGCATTTCTTGACCGTGACGGTGTGCTTAACGTAGGGCGCCAAGGTTACGTCAATCGCCCTTCTGAGGTTGAATTGCTGCCAGGTGTTGCAGACGTCATTGCTCAATTGAAAGAGTTAGATTTTTTGATTTGTGTTGTTACGAACCAATCTGCGATAAGCCGTGGCCTGTGGGACACAGGGCAACTTGAGGTGATTCATCAGGAACTACAACAACAACTTCTCTCAAGAAATGAACATGCTGGTATTGATTTGTTCCTCACTTGCCCCCACCGGTATGAGGATGCCTGTGGATGCAGAAAACCATCACCTGAAATGTTGTATTTGGGTCATCAACTTCTCAGAATGAGCGGTCAAAAAGAACAGATGTATTTCTCTTCGAAGACTCACCCAATATCAAACCGAACCGTCAATTGGTGGGGCGAAAAACCAGAGCCGTTTCATCCGCTGGACCTCATGGTTGGCGACCGTCGCTCAGATATGGGTGCTGGTTGGGCATACGGTGCTCGATTGTTCAGAGTGAGTGCACATGAAGGCATTCAGGCCGCGAGTTCTCGATTGTTGAACGAGAATGATATTGGGGATGCATTCCAACCCTGAGGTGTATCTATGGGTTGGCTTGGATTGGACGATACGGATTCTCTTGCTGGTGGTTGCACCACAAAAACGATGGAGGAATTGATTCTAAATTTACCCAAAAACGTCCAGGTGGGAACTGTTCGTTTGGTTCGTCTGTGGCCCTTTGCTTCCGGGCGGACAAGGGGCAATGCAGCATTGGCTGTAGAACTCCAATGCGAAGATGAAGAATTTCTTATTGCACATCTTAACAGTTGGTGGATGAATGAATTATCGCCTCTCAAAGGCCTCATTTCTCCATCACATCATTCGGACCGCCCTCAGGTTCCGTCCGACCCAGGCATGGTGTGGTTTGATTCTCAGCCTGACGAACTTCATTACTGGTCTGCAGTTCAACATCATGTGGCCATTGATGATGTTCCACCAGCAACCAAATCGTGGGGTGGGGCGGGGGTTATCGGAGCAACAGCAGCGGTTGCGTGGCCAGGTCGAACTTCAACATGGGAAGCCATAGCGTGGAGGCATACATCTGACGGTAGCAAGCCAAGAAGGGTATGTTTGGAATCGCTCGAAGAGATTGATTCTTGGCCGGGTACCTTCATGTCACGTGATCCTCGTAGTGGAACTTCTCTCATTGCCCCTCGTGGGCACTCACCTGTCCTTTGTGGAGTTCGTGCGAAAACCGAATTAGAGGCAAGTAAAGCATTGGCCCATGTTCTTTCTTCCCAACATACAGAGCGTTCAGCCGGCTCCCGCACGTTCATGACAAATCAAGCCACAGGTGACCATCTTCAACCTGCAACTCGGGCCATGGTCGAAGAGATTGAGGTTCATCCTCAGCGAAAGCATGCAAGGATTCAGACATCAGATGGTATTTGGGTTTCATTTGGAGAAGGCGGGCCTGTTAACCAACTATCCCGGTGGTTAAAAAATGGAGATATTGTAGAAATGAAGGGCCTTAAGTCGGATGACGGGACCTTCCACTTAGAGCAACTTCGAGTTGTTTCATGGAATGCAAGGAACAAACAGCGCCCTCTTTGTTCGGTGTGTAATGTGCGCATGAAAAGTATGGGTCGTGACCAAGGTGTACGATGCCCGAAATGCAAACTGCGACAAGACGATACTTGGGATGATGTCCCCTCAGAACCACCATTTCTTGATTGGGTAGAACCTCCTGTGTCATCCCGCAGGCACCTTGCTCGGCCTCTTGATTTTGATTAAAAAGTAATATTTTGATCATTTTTTCTTCGGAAAGATGAAAAGACACAATGAACTCCGAATTATCATGGACCCAGATACGAGTCGAAATATTGCATATCTACTTGGAGTCTTAACGTTGGCTGTAATGGTGTACTTCATTTCTCGCAGAGCTATGGAAAACCGAACAGAGATGCTAGAAAGTAACGCCCCCAAAGTGGCTGGCGAAGATGAACTTGAGGGCGGTGCTCGCAATCCTCAACAATTTGATGAACCCGATGAAGATGCATTGAATGAGATGGCTGAACTTTTGGGTGACGATGAAGACTCAGAGATGGAATCCTGAATCCTTAATTTCAATCTCAAGCCTTTCTTTTCCAGCAATGATTGTTCTGGAACCGCCTTCCTTTCGCCTCCACATTTTCCAAGTTTCAAATCCTGCTTCAGACATCGCCTTTTCGCCTCTTGCAACAATGGGGTCCAAGCCCTTTCCACTTGCATCAGCACTCCCCTTTGAGATCAATAAGAGTGTAATGTTGTCTCCAGTTTCTTGAGCCAACCGGCCGACTTCTGCGACCAAGTTGGTAGGTATTCTTCCCGTGTTGTCGCACCAATCGTCAAGGACAACCAAACCAACGCTGGGTAGGCCGTTTATCGCTTCAATCATGGCATCGATTGCCCGTTCAAATTTACCTCCGAAATTCATTGCATGAAATCGGGATGATTCAACCAACGAGAGGTGAGAGAATAACTGAGAAAATCTTGAACCGTCGGGAAGGTCACTTGATGCCCATAATACTCGACCGTTGTTAGAAATCGTATCTGCGGCAAGGTGAAGGCCAAAACTCGTGCCACCTGTACTTCCTTCAACTGCAAAGTGAATGTTTTTTCCTTCCACTCCGAATACATGACGCTCCATGCATTGGGACACGCGCCAATGGTGAATGAGTCTTGCGTAGTGTCAACACGGTTCAGCAAGGGCTATGACCTATGCAGATGAGCGAGGTGCATGGCCGGTGAAGTCCGAGACGGAGAGCGAATCCCCCGAAGACCTCTTCCTGAGTTTGAAGAAGCCGCAAGTTTTGCTGAAGCATTGAAGCGCGATGGTTTCATGGGAACCGCACTCGGTGATAAAAATCAATATGGGCCCGTCGCTATGATGGTTCTGTTGCTCATTGTGGCCGCTATTACCGGAACGATTCTCCGATTGCTCCGTAATCTTTGATACGTTCAAAGAACGCTAAAAGTTCCCCGATTGTAGGGATAACATCAAACCCTGTCTCACTGGACCCAGCGCATGGAAGATAGTTCTGTAAATGTAGAAGCACGTACATCTTCACAGGATAAGCGTTGGACCATTATGGCGGCCCTCCTTGGTACAAATACTGCCTTCATGTTGTTCCAGGGGATGGAACAAGAAAATCATCCAACCGCAATCAGGGAAGTTGCTTTGACGATCATTGCCGCAGCCCTACCCTTTCAATCGGTATATTTCTTGATTTACACCTTTGTTCTGGAGCACGAATCTCAATTGAGTGAGGCTCGTAAAAACCGTCTACAATATGCCTCTGCAGTGTGTCAAATCGTCGCTTACAGTTCCTTAATCGGGGTGGCAATGATGTGGTATAACATCTCGAATTATGTAGGAGTTTTCTTTGTGATTTCAACAGGATTAGCCATAATTTTGATTCGTTCGGTCATGAGTCCTGTGGTTGCGGATTCTGCTCAATAGTTCATGAACTCCCGATGTGATTCCCATCAAGGTGAACGGGAATATTGATGAATGGAGTCGGACGGACGAGAACCATGGCATTCTGTCCACTGGATTACCGCTACGGCTGTCAAGAGTTCAAACACATTTGGTCGGAAGTTGGGCGTCATGAACGTCAGCTCGAGGTTGAACGCGCTCTCATATGGGCACACATGCAACTCGGACGTGTCACGCAGTCGGATTATGACATAGTTGCCTCGATCGCAAACCCTACCTCGGTAACCAAAGAACGTGTTTCTGAAATTGAAGCAGAAACACGACACGACATCATGGCTCTTACAAAAGCCATGGCCGAAGCCGCAGGCGAGGCTGGTTGGTGCATTCATCTCGGCGCTACATCGAATGACATTGTTGATACCGCTGTCGCCCTTCAACTTCGTGATAGTATCGTTATGCTTCGAGAGCAACTTTGCCTCCTCATCGGCGTCTGTGCTGATGTTGCTGAGCGCGAACGTGACACCGTTATGCTTGGCCGGACACATGGACAAGCCGCAGTCCCAATTACATTTGGGCTGAAAGCCGCCGTTTGGCTCGATGAACTGCGTCGTCAACTCATTCGTTTGGATGAAGCCACTCCCCGAATCGCAGTAGGCAAATTCCTGGGCGCAGTCGGAACCGGTGCTGCTCAAGGTGTTAATGCACGTGAACTTCAACGACTTATTCTGACACATCTTGGCCTAGGCGTCCCTCTCGCAACCACACAAGTTGTTGGGCGTGACCGATATATCGAATATGTCTCATGGTTGGCAAATATCGCAGCAACATGTGAGAAAATTCTCCAGGAAATACGCAACCTGCAACGCTCTGAAATTCAAGAAGCGGGTGAAGGTTTTGATGTTGAAAAGCAAGTGGGTTCGTCAACGATGGCTCACAAGAAGAACCCCATCAAATCCGAGAATGCTTCAGGTCTTGCTCGTATCGTTCGTTCGATGATCATACCAACATACGAGAATGCGTTGTTGTGGCATGAGCGAGATTTAGCCAATTCAAGCAGTGAACGGTTTACTCTCTCACACGGCTCCGCACTGTGCGAAGACGTCATCGCAAAAACTCGAGATGTGTTAACCAATATGTGGGTTGACGCTGACCGTTGTCTTGAAAATATCAAGTCTCAACGCGGCCTTGTGATGGCCGAGAAAGTCATGATTGACCTTGTAGACCATGGTATTGCCCGTGATGAAGCACATGAAATCCTTCGGGAAGCATCCTTCACTGCTGTAGCAAACAAGGAAGAATTGATCGATGTTTGTAGCCGAACTCCTGCTATATCTGCTGCATTTTCAGCAGAAGAACTGGAAGCAATGTTTGACCCAGCCAATCATATCGGTGTTTCAGGCGAACTCGTTGACGAGTGTGTAGCTCTTGCTCGTGCTGCTATTCAATGAAATTCAAGATGGCCACGAACACCGTCCCAGTGGGTCGTGTAGTTGACATCGAGAGAGTTGTCCATGTGTGGTCCCGAAATTACTAGGGTTTCGTATTCTCCTCCCTCTCCTTCAATGTGAAAACGGAATTTGTTTGCCAGGTGGCGCAATTCTGTAAGTTTCGCCTCATTCAACAAAACTCCGAGCCATGATTCATCCAATCCTTCACAACTCACGCCTGTGATCATAATTTCAAATCCGTTGGCCACCATGCTGGAAAGATGATGGTCGCCATCTTGA
>JABJFP010000059.1 GCA_018662715.1 Methanobacteriota archaeon
CCTGCACCTCCAACTGTCCCCTCCCAACTGAAACCAGGATACGTCATAGCAAGACGAGCGCCCGTTTTACCGGGAACACTACCTGATGTATTCAACACGGTTGCAAGAACGACCCTACGCTGCCCATTCAACTGGCTCAAGGCCCATTGGAGCACACGAGCCGTCATGTTCCTCCCTCTCGGCTTGCCCTCATATCCCTTGTCATTGTTGGAAATAGGCGTGCAGTTCTGTCGCCTCTTCGTGTAAGTTGCGAGGGGATTCAGGCGTATCGATGTTCAAGTGGAGCCACGGTCCATCAACAGGCACTTCTTGAAACGAAACAATGTCCCGTAGAGGCGTAGTGCTTGGAGCAGAAAGAATGCGCTCCAAGTCAGCTGTAGAGAGGACTACTGGGTGGCCTTTCCTTCCTTGATGAATGGGGCATACCGGTGCATCATGTTCCATCAGAGCCTTCACGAGCGTTGCGTTCCAACCGGGCCGGTCTACAGGCGCCATGACCAACTTCCGAGGTAACCGACCAAGTTCAGAATGAAGCGACGAGATTCCGTTTTGGAGGCTACCTGTTCTTCCCGTTTCAGGATGAGCGTTAATGCTCACAATCGCATCTGGAACCGCTAATAGTACATCAACTGATAATTCAGCACGAGTAACGACGACGATGGGTTCACACCCTGCGTTCTTTAGATGTTCATATGCCCACCAGACCAATGGAGAGTCCTCAATGTCAACCAATGATTTCGGTTCACCTAGTCGAGAACTTGCACCTGCGGCAAGGATTACTCCGGGTACAGCGCGAGCCATGAAGGTTCCAGCCGCTGCTAACAGATTGCTTTTCCTCTTTTTCTTCAAATAGAGTCAACCACAAAATCCGGTATGAAAGTATGGAAGATGCCCCCCTCATGGTCTGTCCACCAACGGACTGCTCATGAACGTGGACTTGAATTTCTCAAGTCCATATGCGATTCATCGCCACACATGGAGGTGATTCCTCTTCCTAACGGATTACCATCGGTACGAATCAAAGGAAGATCAAGGCGGTGGTATTCTCTAAAAGCAGTGCCTGAAAAAACTATTTTTGAGAATTTGACAGGCGAAATGGAGTCAGCAGTTGTTTGGGCCTTTGATATTCGTGCAGCCCCTCGAAAAACAGATTTATTGGCTCTGAACGAATATTCTGTCCGACTTTGCATTTATCCCGAACGGGGGAGTAAAGAACTTCCCATCGGAGATCAAATCGCAACGATTGCACTCGGGTTGAGGGACGACCGCAGAACCGCAGTACGCATTGGTTTGGTAGCACAATTCGTCATCGCTCCAAGGGACGCTCTCCTCGACGTGTACAAATTCACTGAAGAAGGCGTGATATACAACGAGGAGATGGGCTATTATGAGGAATTAGAGTATGAGCCTAATCCTCCTCGAACACCTTATCAGCGGCTTCTCGACATGACTCACGATGCTGACCGCATCACACAAATGTTTGCGCAGGATGACCAAGCTCCCGCAAACGAACATGAACATATGATTTTCCAAGAGTGGTTTGATGGAAAAGAGGAGGTTGCGTACAACAAGCAAAATACGCCCTGGCACCATGATGAGAATCAGATTTGGGACATCGAAGAGGCTTTTCTTCGAGGCTTAGATTAATCAAAAGTCCTTTGTGATTTCTCGTCCGATAATCATCCGTTGGACTTGAGAGGAACCTTCGTAGATTTGCATGACCTTTGCCCCACGCATCAATCGGGCAACAGGGTACTCCTCTGAGTAGCCGTAGCCACCGTACACTTGAACTGCGTCGGTAGTGACTTTCATGGCCATGTCGGCAGCAAAGCGTTTAGCGTGTGCAGCAGACTCGGTATTCCGAATTCCATTATCAAACTCCGAGGCAGATTTCCATGTGAGCATTCTTGATGCCTCAATGCTGGTTTTCATGTCCGCAAGCATGAATTGGATGGCTTGATGTTGGTGGAGAGGTTTACCGAATGTTTTACGCTCGTTCGAATAATTGAGCGCATGTTCGTATGCAGCCCTTCCGAGTCCCGTTGCATGTGCGGCGATGTTGGGCCTGCTCATGTCAAATGCTTTCATTGCGTTCATCCATCCGCCGGATTCAGAGCCTCCAATCAAGTGACTTGCTGGGATCCGCACATTGTCAAAAGAAAGAGAACGAGTGTCTGAGCATCGCTGCCCCATGTTGGTTTCTTTCTTTCCAAGAGTAAATCCGGGAGTATCCTTTTCCACAATAAAGCCAGACATGCCGCGGTAGCCAGCGTCTGGGTCTGTCTTGGCAAGAACGAAGAAGAAATCTGCATATCCTGCCCCAGTGATCCACATCTTTGAACCGTTCAAGACGTATTCATCTCCATCACGAATAGCAGTAGTTTTGAGCGCTGCCACATCGGAACCTGCTCCAGGTTCCGTGATTGCGTAGGAAGCCAGTGCTCCTTCTTCAGTAACTTTACGAAGCCAGATGTTCTTCTGCTCCTCAGTTGCTCCAGTGATGATAGGAGCACAAGCAAGGGCAGTAGCATATGCTGCAGTCGCAAAACCTGGGTCGCCCCAAGCCAATTCTTCGTTAACAAGTACTTCCTCTAGGGAACCAAGACCCGCCCCGCCATAGGCTTCAGGGATGTGAAGGTTGAGCAGTCCCATCTCATGGGCTTGACGGATCGTATCAATCGGATAGACAGATTCTTCATCCCAATGTTCTGCCTTTGGACGAATTTCATCCACTGCGAACTCATGAGCGAGTTCTTTGAGCATGGTTTGCATCTCATCAAGTTGGAAGTCGACCATGATGTTCCCACGAGCCGCTCCCTTAAGGCGATTAGGATTCACTGCCCGAGATTACTCCTGTCAAAGGACAAGAATACCCTGCTGTTGTGCGACAAGTAGTCCCAAAAAGATAAGGTAAAAGGAGATGAGAACAATGCCTTCCCAGCGCTTGAATTCGTATTGGGAACGCATCATACCGAGTGCAACCATGGTTCCAAGAATGGTTGCGGGGATGATGAGGTGCATGGTCAACGGATATCCTTCGGAAGTCAATGAAAGCGGGAAAACCATGGCGGCAAGTCCAACTGAAAGCAGCGGGTCTGTGATGTTAGAACCGATGAGAGCTCCGATGGCAACGCCCTCACTTCGCTTTGCAGCCATGAAGGCGATGGTTAGTTCAGGCAGAGATGTTCCTAATCCTGAAACCGTGGTACCGACAACTGCATGTGGCACATTGAGTTCATAAGCCATATCACTAGCAATTTCAACCAGGTGATGAGCGGCAAAGAGAGCCAAGAGAAGGCCGAGCGTCACCATTACGATATATGATGCAGTAGTCCAGTTTGACACCCGTTCTACGACGCTCTCTTCTGTCATTTCCTCTCGCATAATTTCTTCACGATTCGATAATAACCAATAGATGTAAACGATGTAAAGGCTCACGAGAATGAATCCTTCAATACTGCTGAGTACACCCCCTGTATTCAGGAAAAAGGTGAGGAGAAGAATGGAACCGAGCATGATGACTCCATCTCTTTTGAGCCAAGATGGACGGATCTTCACACCTCGGAACGTTACAACGACGCCGAGAATAAACGTGATTTGAACGAGAATGGAGCCAAAGATTCCACCCAAAGCAAAGTCAGCAAATTGAGGGTCACCCGCTCGGAAACGCATGTCAGCCGCAGAAGTGGTTGTCACCAGTATCTCTGGAAGCGATGTGCCTATCGAAACGATAGTCAGACCGATAACGACCTCTGGAAGGCCTGCCCGAAAAGCAAGGCCTTTGGCGCCTTCAATAAAAAAGTCAGCAGATTTGATCAACAATGCCATGGCCAATACAAGAAGAGTAATTGATACTGGAATGCTGTCCAAATGGACCTCATCAATACCGGTATGAATCCCTACAAGGCCGAGAAATAAGGCTCCATTGATGAGAAGGGTGTTACTGAGGACCAACTGTGGAATGCCCATGACATTCTTCTCACCCCCCATGTGCCTTCCAAGCGAATACCCTTCTTGACCGTTCGCATGGTTGTACTCATTGTATTGATGCATAATGGTTTCAAGACGAGGGCAACTCGCCAAGAGCATGAGCCGCCAAGCGTTCTTTGAATTTCTTGGCACTGCGTTGATGGTTGGGCTTGGCTGTGGCAGCATTTACTATGGAGCAAGCCATGGATGGATTTCATTTACTTTCGCAGTCGCTGTGACGGTCGCTATTCTCTTGTTTGGAAACCTAAGCGGAGCCCATATCAATCCCGCAGTGTCTATTGCTTTTTGGAGAGAAGGGGAACTCGAAAATGGACAGCTTCTGCTCTACATCGCTGGACAGATGACCGGGGCACTTACTGCGGCAATGATACTTGACGGAGCGGGCCCAACAGTTGTCGCATCACACCTCTCACTCCTGGAAGCGTTTGCTATTGAGGTATCCATCACCATGGTACTGATGCTCAGTATCTTTGTGGTTGTAAGGACTGAGCCTTCCATCGTTCTTCTCGCCGTATGGGTTGGAGTTACCGTTGGACTTCTTGCATACCTCACAGGGCCAGCCACCGGTGCGAGTATGAATCCAGCACGGACCTTTGGCCCTAACGTTGTTTCTGGTTTGTGGGCGAGTCTGCTATTTTACGGAACTTCTACTGTGCTTGGAGCCTGGTTTGCCTGTGACATCAAGCGACTTACCTTCCCAGAGAACAAGGAACTTCAGGATTGAAACGATGCCCGAAGCATGGTGATGACGTACTCAAGAGAGGGTACGGTATGGTTTTCCAACGGAGGTGAAAACGGGACAGGAGTATCCAAGGCTCCAATAACGCAAGGAGCAGACTCAAGGTCGTAAAAGCACTCTTCCATAATCCGGGATTGTACGGTATGACCGAGTCCGCCTGACCACTGACCCTCTTGGAGGATCACCAGTCGGTTCGTTCGCTGGACTGATTGTATGCACGTTGCTGCATCAAAAGGAATGAGCGTTCTCAAATCTACAATCTCAACTTCAATGTCTTCCTTTGCAAGGGCTTCTGCAGCCTGCAA
>JABJFP010000060.1 GCA_018662715.1 Methanobacteriota archaeon
AACCGTCTTGATTTGGCTGTAGAAAACGAAGAAGTCATCTTCGCCTACCAGTACTTTGACACAAATTCCAGCGAATGGGTGCTTTCAGATTTGAACAACAAATCGCGAACCAATGAACAAGGAATCGCTTCCTTTAGCTGGAAATTCACTGGGCCAACGTGTGACGGTGTCCCAGGATGCAGCGGAGAGTGGAGAATTACCGCCTATTACGACGGCTCAACGTACTTTGCAGCCTCAACGGACAACATCACGCACGAAATCACTTACTTGGAAGGTAGCGATAACTTGGGAGCCAACAGTTTGCTGTCTCCTGGAAACCTCGTCGCCTTTGCTATTGTATTGATGTCCCTCTTGATTGCAGGTGCGGTTTACTACCGACGTGTCCAAGAACGCCGACAAGTGCAGGCACTACGAGGTATCTTGACCGACGCTATGATGCAACTTGAAGCAAGCAACGAATACATTGCAGCAATCTTTGATTGCTACAAGAGCCTCGTCAAGCACTTCAAGAAATACGGCTTCATGAAGAAGGTCTACGAAACAGCTCGTGAATTCGAGGCTGCAGTCCGTACGGCGTTCAGCATGGTCCCAACCGACCAAATGGACGACTTCTTGTCAATCTTTGAGGAAGCCCGATATTCAGAACACACGATCGACGCTACACACCGTGACCGAGCCATTCAGACCCTTAACGGCATCACCAATTCCTTGACGATGTCTCTTGGAGAAGAATCGGTCGTGAAGCGCGTTGACGTGGCTAGCTTGTATGAGAACCAAACCAAGGCTGGACAATTTGTCGCAGCCGATGGTACCGTTCGTCAAGCCGGAATCGTTGAAGGCGAAGGCTCAGATTTCAAGATTTGAAGCCGCTAGAGGGCCTGACTGCGTAGGGTGCATTTGAGCGAGAGCCAGAGCAAATCCGCCTTAACCTTCAAAGGGTGGCGGTCCTGTGACGAATCATGGAAGACTGGAAAGCTCTCATTGACCAAGCCATGCAAATTGAAACCTCAGACACCATTGGTGCTCATGGACTGTACGAAAAAGCTGTACGCGCAGCCCTTGCACAGTCACAAATGCTCCTTGGTGACCTTGAAGCTGCTCAGATTATTGAGTGCATCTATGGCGCTCTGGTGGCTTACTCTCAAACCGTTATGCTACGAATGAAGGCCGAAGACCCTGAAGTTGGAAGCCCAGACCATGCATTCCGCGCTGGACAAGCCTACGGAGTCAGTTGCATCTTGAATCACCTCATTGATCGCTTGACAGATGTAGCGGGAATTACTGCGCTTGGTGCTCTTGACGATTTCTCGGACACACTTCACGACGAAATCATCATTCAAGCCCGCGCTTCCGGCCTTACGGTTGAGCTTCTGGACGCGAAAGGCGAAATCCTCCTCGAGTGAATCCGAAACCCGAAAATCGCCTTACTGCTAGGGCTTAAACCGCTGGACAGCGGCGCGATGAGGATTGCACTCGCGTCGGTGCCTTCATAATGGGAGGGACGGTCGGCGACTTGCTTCAAAGCATCGAGGGAGTCAAATGAGTAACCCAGAACGTAAGACAAACGCCCGACTGGTCAACATGATTGGCCAGTTGAAAGCCCAGTCTCGCGACACCGGAGTAGCTGTTTGGCGAGATGTGGCCTTGCGACTCTCAAAGAGCCGTAAGAATTGGGCCCAACCTAACCTTAGCCGTGTAAGCCGCTACGCCCCCGAGGGTGCAACCATCCTCGTACCGGGTAAGCTGCTTGGCTCAGGTGAGTTGACCAATGGTCATACCATCGCCGCCTACAGTGTCAGCAACGGCGCACGTGAGAAAATAGAAGCCGCTGGAGGTCGTTTTATGACCTACGGCGAGCTGATGAACGAAAACCCAACAGGCACGGGGGTTGTTATCCTTGGATGAAACAACCTACGTATTCGACGCCGATGGACTCATTTTGGGTCGTCTGGCTTCCGCCTCTGCGGAACTCTTGCTCAAAGCAGCACGAGAGCACCGTGATGACAAAGTTATCATCATCAACGCAGAGAAAGCAATCGTCTCCGGACGACCACGATCTGTTCTTGACAACTATCACGCAAAGTATGCGTTGAACCACGCCCGTAAGGGTCCGTTCTACCCACGTATGCCAGACATGATCCTCAAGCGCTCTGTCCGAGGTATGCTACCGTACCAAAAGAAGAGCAGTGGCCGTCGTGCTCTTCGCAACCTACGAGTTGAAATTGGATGCCCAAGCCATTTGGCTGGCGACCTACCTGAAGGACACCAACACGGTGACGACAGCAAATTCCGACGAGACCTTCCTGAGCGTTTCATCCGTCTGGGCGACATTAGCGCAGACTTGGGTGCCCCAACGCATCGATGGACCGGAGGTGAACAATGATGGCAGCACGAAAGAAAAAATCAGTTGAATCCTCAGGAAAGCGCAAGACAGCCGTTGCACGTGCATCGGTAAAGGCCGGAAAAGGCCGTGTTCGCGTCAACTCAGAACCTATTGAAATTCTTCAACCTTCACTTGCTCGCCGCAAGTCCATGGAACCGTTGGTCATTGCCGACGCCATGAACCGCTTGAGCAAGGTTGACATTTCCATCACCACCAACGGTGGGGGAATCATGGGACAAACCGACGCTATCCGAACCGCTATCGCCCGTGGCCTTGTCCACTACAATGGCGGAGCAGAAGGCATTGATGAGGAACTTCGTGACGAGTACCTGCGCTTCGACCGCAGTCTTCTCGTTAACGACCCACGTCGTAAGGAGCCTAAACATCAACTCGGCCGAGGTGCTCGCCGCAAGAAGCAGAAGTCTTACCGTTGAAGTGATATTATGATTATTCCAGTACGATGTTTCAGCTGTGGAGCCGTTGTTGCCCACAAATGGGAAGAATTCAAACTTTTGTTGAGCGAAGGCAAAACCGACGCAGAAGCCCTTGATGAAGTGGGCCTCGACCGTTACTGTTGCCGACGCATGTATGTAGGCCACCTTGATCTCATCCAAGAGATCATACCGTTCAGTGCAGCACGAAACTGAATTCACAACGGGCCCGTGGGTTAGCTTGGCCTATACTTGGCGGCTGGGGGCCGTCAGACCCCGGTTCAAATCCGGGCGGGCCCATCCCTTGAATGACTCTTAGTCATTGACGCGAAGCCTTTGGTTTGATATGGCGGAGAGTTAACGCAGACTCATGCGAAGCCTACCCGCCTTTCTCCTCATCTCCTTGATGGTCACCATGGCCTGGGTCCCGATGGTGCCTGCAGCAGACAGCACTGTCACAGTAAATACGACTTGGTCTGGAACTGTAGTTCTTGATGGAAACGTTACTGTTGACCAAGGAGTTACGCTGACCCTTGAGCCTGGAACAACAGTTGACGCTAAGACATATTCGTTAACGGTTGAGGGTACATTGAACGCAGACCAAGCGTCATTCTTCTCCTCAACGCCCCCACTCACTCAAGGCTCACACGGCCAAGGATTGTGGGTCGGTCTCGTTATCTCACCAACAGGGATCGCAACACTTGACGATGTAACGATTTCAAATGCCTCAGCAGCTCTTCGTGTTGAAGGAACTTTGAATGCGAACGGCCTCACTCTCAACGATGCATACCGAGGCATTGCTATCCATGGTGGTACTGCCACTGTTGACGACCTAACTGCCCGAGCCATGGATTATGAAGCCGTCTATCTTGATTCTGGTTCGCTGACTTTGGACAATGCCGTAGTGACAGATACTGCAGTTGGCCTAGAATCCTCAGGTTCTGCAAGCGTGACTAACTTTGACGTTTCTCAATCCGGAATTGGTGTGCGGGCATTCGCAGGGTCTCTCCATATCGACGGGCTTGAAATTGACGATGCAGCCGTTGGAATTGCGGCTGCTCCTGGAGCCGACATCAACATCTCAAATGTTATTGGACACGATCTTTCCATCGCAATTGATGCGGCAAACTCGGACAATCTCAAGATTCACCAGGCTGTTCTTTCCGGACAGCGAATGCTGGTGGGAGTCTCTGTCTCGGGGTTGGAACTTCACGATGTTGAATTTAACGCCACTCTTCCAGATACTCGCTACGCCATGGATGTCAAATGTTCAGGCCAGTGCGTGTATGATGAACTAACACTCCTCAATACTTCCCGAGGGATGTCACTCTCTGGTAGCGGTACTCATGAATTAACAAACAGTCAAATTATGGCCAGCCAGCAGGCAATCTTTGCATCAGGCGCTGGACATTTGGAGATCACAGATTCGAATATTATTAGCGATGGAGTTGGTCTCAACATACAAACGCCAACCTCCCTCCTTTCAACGGTTAGTGTGGCCTTAGGCGGTGCTCAAACAACGGGAATTGATGTGTTGGGTGGAGTACATGATTGGGACGGTATTTCCATCCACAAGTCCTTCCAATCCGGAGACACGTCTTCCATTGGTGTGAACGCATGGTATGCCGACCTCAATGTAGGCGAATTCACCTCAGAGAATACCTCTATCGGGATGCGATTGGAGCGGAGCACTGCTGGAGTTACTACATTCACTGCTCATCAAGGCACAACCGCAGGCCTCCATCTCATTAGCAGTGATTTCACTGGTGAGGACATCTCTACACTTGCACAGAACCATGGCGTCCACTTGGTCGGTCAATCGCATCTTCAAGTTACCAACTTGACAGGGACACTTCACGATGTTGCCCTTCTCATGGAGGTTTCATCTACAGCCACAGTCCGCTTCTTTGAACCGACCAATACGGCACAAGGAGCAGGCGATGCTTCTGGCCAAGGAGTGCTCTATTACGGGAGCGAGAGTTCCCCAACAGTCAACACAATGGAATCTTACTTCTTGGAAGAAACTCCCGTGACGTTCACCGATTTGGACGGCCAACCCCTCGAAGCGAATGTCATTGTGCACGGGTTTGAATTTGTAGCAAACGAAAACGGAGCGCTAACCCTCCCGCTCTCATCTTCAGGCTCCCTCATAGACGCTACCTACCAAGGAGCTGGCGTTCGTGTCGTACTTACGGGCGGTTACATTGGACAATCCGTTCAGGTTCCGATTATTCCAACCGGGGATTGGACCATTCCGTCAAACAAAGTCGTCATCTTAGGAGCGCGTCCTGACGGAGCATCCCATCAACTAACGGGCAGTCTCACGATTTCAGACGGGGCTCAATTGACGCTCGTTCATACCAACCTCATCGTCCCTGCTTCAGAATCTATCTCTATCCTCGGCAATGGTGTGTTAGAAGGCGAAGGAAGTCTGATTCAAGCGCCGTCACTCTCCGTGTCCCCTCAAGGACGCCTCGGGGCAGTTGCGAGCGTTATTGATGAAGAATCATTTTTGACAATTGACAGCAATGTATCGTGGAACTGTGCCGTTCAAAAACAGGTCAATGGGGTTCACTTTGACGGTAGCCTGGCGCTCCAACCGTTCTGCGAGGTCCGTCAAAACGAAGGAAGAGTACCTCCCCAAGTATCCGTTCTTAACGATGCTAAATTTGAATCCTTTTCACAGGCATACGTGACAGTTTTGGACAAAGGCTCCCCTCTGGAAGGAGCGTTGATTTCTGTGTCTGGAGCAACCACTCAAACCAACAGCGACGGATATGGCTTCGTTTCCCATCCATCGCTTGTTGTTGATAGTTCAGGCGAGACTTGGTATGGAACGGTGATGGTAACAATTTCAGCAAACGGCCTTTTGGATTTCATCTCTTGGGATACAAACACTTCGTTTGAGCACACGTTCATGGCCTCAACCCTTCCTTCTGGAACGGTTAACGATTGGCTGGTCCTTGAGAAACAGTGGAGCCCATACACGCTTGCATCGTCGCTCATACTCTCAAAAGACGCTACCATGACGGTCCAAGACGGCGTATCGCTTCGAGTGTCCAATGGTGCAACTATTACCGTGAACGGCACATTGGATGTGGATGAAGCCACACTTGCTTCCACAGGCTCAGGTGCACGTTGGGGCGGCCTCATCCTCGGAGATTCCGCTGGAGCATCAATTGACCTCGCTGGCACAACACTTGTTGAATCCGCTCCTGCGGTTCGTATTGACGGTGACGGTTCTTTCAGTGCTAATGGTGTGTTCTTTGCCCGCTCCGCATCGGAGAGCCTTATCACCGTTGAAACAGGAAGTAATGCAGCAATCCAATTGAGAGATTCCCACCTTCAAGACGCTGGAAACGGTTGCCTCAGAGTTTTCCAATCTACCGGCATC
>JABJFP010000061.1 GCA_018662715.1 Methanobacteriota archaeon
GTATCCAAAAAGACGGTCAAAGACCGAGATAAATACTCCTTTCCTCTTCGGTTTTTGAGAAACTATCTGCTTTCTTTTCAACCGTTGACGCGTACCCTGTCTGTAATTTGGTGAATCGCCCTTTTTCCATGTTGAGAACCGCCCATATGCGCTGGTTAAGTCTGCGGGTTGTACCTGTCCTGAAAAGCGATACATGAGGAACTTCTGATGTACGGAATTGACTTGATTTCCTGCTGATAGTCCGTCGTCAATTGAGATTTCAGACCACAGCAAATATTCTTCCACCATCGGCCAGTTTTGAGGGTAGTTTTTGAAATATGGAGGGTGCCCAAGTAGGGCTTGCATCACGAGATTACGAGCGTTATTGCAGGCAAGACAAAATTGAATCCTATTACGGTCGGTATTTTCCCCCCCTAGAGCCCTCGGGTGAATGTGCTCTGTATTGTGATTTCCACCTTCAAACAAAATTCCACAATGAGGGCATTGGGCTCGGTTTTTCAGTAATGTGAGTTCTCTTCCGTCGTTGATGGAAGAACCGTTTTTCGCCCTTCCGGATGCGCTTAGAAATTGTCTTGCTCGAGACAATTCTTCCTTGTAACGCACAGCCAAATTCACAGAACATCACCGTTGAGAACCCTCTACCCTCGCGGGCAGTAATTGAACTCTGTGCCGGATGAGACTATTTAATGAAAGGAAACATTGGAAAAACATCACTTGAAAAGGTGAGGCCTCGGCTTTTGACCATGGAAGGACGCTACGACCGTATGGCAGCATGGTTGCTGCCCCGGCGAAAAAGCGTTCACGTCGCCATATTCTTCCTTACATTGTTGATGATTCCCGGCGCCATGACGGCCCTTCAGCCCATCGACATGGAATCTTATGAGATGGAATCGCCTGAACTCACTGCTCAGACGGTGATTGATGAAGAATTTCCAAACTCTGAGATTATTCTTGGCTTCCTTGTTTCTGCCCGTGACCCGACGAACGTCCCTCCGATTGAAACATGGCAGCCCGTACCAAGAATGGAAGATGGCGCTCCAGATTATGCTTCGCTTATTCCGCCAACCGAAATGCTCGCCGCAGGCGAACCTTGGGGAGGCATTGATGCTCCGACGGGAGGCATTCTCAATCTGACGTTGCTTCGGGAAATTGATGCCAAAGTTGACCTCGTTAACGAACACGCTCTTGCCCCTGCACTCAAACCTCTTGTCAACGATGTGACCGGCCACCAA
The DNA here is from genome assembly GCA_018662715.1 of Methanobacteriota archaeon. Taxonomy (GTDB): domain Archaea; phylum Thermoplasmatota; class Poseidoniia; order Poseidoniales; family Poseidoniaceae; genus Poseidonia. The sequence goes on from JABJFP010000061.1 coordinate 1,233, forward strand.
GCGCCAGGCGCAATCTCTCTTTCTGACCACTTTCGTGGGTTCATGAACGGAACCTCAATCCTCACACAACCTGGGCTTACCGCACTTGGCGTTGTGACCGAACCGCCTGCAAATTGGACCGATTGTTTTCCAATTGAATGCCTTCCGTTTGATGATGAAAACATCACACAGGCTCACATTGACATGGCCGCACACCGAATGGCTGAGGCATCGGATAACAACTTCCTGAGGTGGCTCTCGCTTGACCGTGGATTCAAGGCAGATTATACTGCATACCAAGAAGGACCCATTTACGGGGTCTTGACCTCCGACGGCACGTGGGAAAATGCGCTTTGGGGCAACGGCCGATGGACGGCTTCGTCTACCTGGTTGCTCGTGCAGCTTGACCGAACCAAACTCGAAGCCATGGGCTGGGAAGTCGTTTGGAAAGAAGCCCACCAAGAGAAAGAAGTTCAATTCACAGAAGAAGGGTTCCGCGTCGGCGGATACCGCTTAGACGACGGACAACTCGTCCTTCACCCTCCACAATATACCGAAGCCAAGTGTGCAGAAATGCAGGACGAAGGAGCGGGTTGCTCAACTGAATGGTCGTTCATGGACCTAGAAGGCCATCTTCGCAGTCACGACCATTCAACCGTAACTCTACTGCTTGGGCAAGGCGTCAATGTAGAAGTGAATCGGGAACTTCAGTCCAGTGCAGGCCTCATCGTACTCATGGGATTCGCCATCGTCGCCCTACTTTACGTGAGCCTACGGCGATGGTCCGATGTTGCCATCGTCATGTTTGCGCTTGGTGCTGCCCTACTTTGGATGCAAGGGCTCATCGGGCATTTTGCAACCATGACCGGTTGGTTTGGCTTGAGTCTCATCGCACGATCACAATTCTCTAATTTGTTACCGATTTTGGTTTTGGCTTTGGGTATTGACGATGCGTTGCATGCGTTGCATCGCTACAAAGAGGAGCGCGCTGCAGGCAAATCTTCAGACCAAGCCGGTGAAATCACACTTTCCAGAGTAGGGAGGGCAATTACCCTCACGTCCATTACAACAATGGCTGCCTTCGCAGCCAATCTCTTCAGCGACATCGCCGCTCTGCGTTCTTTTGGGATTGAAGCGGCTTTGGGAATCTTCGCAGCCTTTTTGTTGACGGGGATGTGGTCTCCTCTCATTCGTGTTAGCGTAGACGAATGGTTGGCTAAGCGCGCCAAAAAGTCTGAGGAAAAGGAAATCAAATCACTGGTAAATCCGGACTGGCTACGAAGCGTAACACACCGCTCTGGGCAACGAAAAACCGCACTTCTCATCACGGCTGTAGCCCTGTTACTTACCATCCCTGCCGCATACGGAATGGCCCAACTCGAAGGCGACTTCGCCGTTGAAGACTTCCTTGATGAACGGTCAGACTTCGCCATTGGGGTGGACCAAATTAGCAAGCGCTTTGCTGACGAAGGCGAACCTGCAAACCTTCTCATCATGGGTGATGTTCTCGACCCTGATGTTTTTGCCGCCATCGATGAATTCCGACAAGACATGGATGCACTACCGGATGGTGTCCCCAACAAGATCACTCGGCAACCCGACGGAACCATTGACATCCTCGCACTTGATGAAATGGTCTTTGCTGCCCAAGGCAGTTTGGTCTTGAACAGCACGCCCTTTGAAGCCGCAGGATGGGAACCTGATACCGAAGGACACGGCATGAATTGCTCGCTTGCTGGAAACGGACCACTGGTGGATACAACCGATAGAGACTGCCTCGCTTTCTTCTATGGGTTTCTCTCCATTTACGGCGTCCCAGGTGTCGGGCCAATCCCTGATATCCCTCCAAGTATCGTTCAACTTTACATCATGCCTGTCACCGAACTGAACAGCAGCCAACCTTGGTTGGACATCAACGACGAACCCGCTCGCTACGAC
>JABJFP010000062.1 GCA_018662715.1 Methanobacteriota archaeon
CAGCATGAATAGAAAGTAAATACTCACCTTCCTGGGTGGAGGCGTGGTGGTGGGTTGTGATGTTGATGGCAGATGCAGTAGGCTGCATGTACTGAGGCAAGGGTGATGTAAAGGCTGCTTCATCACCACCAAAGGAAACCTCAACAACTGTGGGGATGGCCCATTCAAGGACTCTTGAGGTAGACAATTTCAGCCGGTACTGGAGAATATGTATGTTTTCTGAGACATCATCTAGAGAGGAATTACCTTGGCTGAGATAGGAGTATACGGGGACTGTGGTCGGTTTCCAGGGTGCTGAGCCAATGGCAGCTTCAGTTCCTGCTGTTCGGTATTGCATCAACGCAGAGGTCCCCGTGGGTTCAATCGCTGTAAATCCCAACCAAATTGGGCTTGCAGAACCATGTTCACTTGAACTCAAATCATACATCGGCGAAGAAATCCATCCATCATGTATGTCCGGATTGAGGAAGTAATCTCCCTCTGCATTGTAGAGGGCTGACCCCCAACTGCTGAACCGGTTGTTGCTGAGGTCTCCGCCAGCGAAAACGAGTGTATTGTTCGCTTGTGTGATGGTTGAATCGAAGACCCCATACTGAAGCGTTGAGCGGGTTTTCCACTCATCCGTGAACGGATTATATCCGAATACTTTGTTGTTCTTTGTGATTTGCCATCCATTAGCTTCGTATCCACCCATGATGATGATTTCTCCATTGAATACTTCAGCAGCATATGCTGCGAATTTCTTGGTTGAATTTGACAACTGAGTCCAAGTGTTGGTTAACGGATCGTAAGCCTCGCTCAGGTTGGTATTCCCAATAACCGTTTGATTTGCTATTGGGTCAAAATAGCGAGCAACTCCACCATAGGCCACAAGTTTCCCTTGGAATGAAACCAATTCAAATGAATGTCGAGGTAAACTCATGCTCGCAAGTTGTGTCCAACTGTTGTTAACGGGGTCAAATCGCATTAAACGGTCCGTCATATTTGTTCGGTCTGGATTTGATGCTCCACCTGCGACATAGATCATGTTGTTTTGAGATTCAACACCTGCCAGTCCCACCTTGGTCCCCGTGGGCATATTGGTCCCGAGGGTCCAATTTCCAGTAGTTGGGTCAAATATCTGCATCAAGCCCTCAGAATTGATAGAGGGATTGGAATACGGATAAAGATCTCCAACGGTGTAAATTTTGTTGTTTACCGTCGCACACCCGTGGTATTGTTGAGTTTGAACGAGATTAGAGGTGCTGGGAAGCCATGATTTATTTGAATTGTAAAACACATCAACTGCAGAAGTAGGCGATTCATCATCGGGTTGAATCGGGTTAGGGTCCGCCCGACCACCCGTGTAAAACACTTGGTCAAGGGAGGGGAGATAGGCAGCGCAACCGCCAGTCTTGGGCTGGAGAAGGCTTCCGGTTCCGCCTGGATAATTCCACGTGAATGAAGGACGCTCAAGATTTGTCACGCCAGAAGCGGGAGATGTGGTCATGTTGGTATGAGTGAATCCTTCGTTTGTTCCATAAGTGGTGATTTTTTCGTTAGAAGTGTCGATGGTCGGCTCGTCGAACAACGAATTATCAGGCACCTCAGGTTGCACAACAGGTAGCCAAGGGTTGATGACCATGAGGAAAATAATGACCAATGCCATACGAATGTGAGGATTGGTCATATCCATTCCCACGAAGGCACAGTTTGTATATCCTTCTTGTTACCGATTCTATTCTTTTTCTAGTGTAAACTTCCCAAGGTTCATCATGGTGGGCACGCTGCGGGGTAAAGGGGAGCACATGGCACGAGATTACATTGCACGCGACCCTCGAACTGGGAAGCCGATTAATTTCCATAAAGCCAAGGTCGCTGAAGCATCCTTTGAACCCATTGAAGGACCTTGGTCGGCTTTGGTTTCAGCAGATGCTATGTCTCTCGCTGAAGGCTCTCTCGAGCAGAAGGAAGTTCGCTGGTTGGGAGATACACATGTCATGGGAAAAAGCCATGGCGTTCGTGCACTATCAACGGTACCCCAAAGTATGGTACGGGCGGCTCACGGATTGCTACTCCTCGCACTTGAAGACGGCGATGATGAGGTTCGTATTTCGGCCCTTGAAGTACTCCCAGAATTTGCTGTCCGGCGTTCTGAAGATTTGTTTGATTGGCTCTCTGTCCTCCTCGACGATGACTCCATCGACGTTAGCAAAGCAGCAAGTGACGCACTCGCACGGGCAGCGCCAACATTCCCGTCAGGCGTACAATCTTCGCTTGAAAACGAGCTTCGCTCTCCGATTGCTTACCGACAAAAAGCGGCATGGAAAGGACTCAAATCTCTCGCTGATACGTGGCCAGAGGTTGTAGCGGACCACATCGACACCCTGCTTCTTGAACAAGATGTTTCACTTCGGAGAAAAGCCGCTGGGCTTCTCAGAAAGGTGTTGTCAAGAAATTCATCAGCCGTCTGGGACCTGATTTCGTGGTCGCTTAACGATGATGATGCACAAGTTCGCCGAACTGCTGCGAAAACACTTCCCGCACTTGCTCGTCAAGACGTTCGCATGGCCACTATGTTCGCAGAACGAGCCATTGCCGACACGGATTCAGAGGTACGACTCGCCGCAATCAAGGCAATCCAAAAGCTCGACAAGGACCACGGAAGAGCTCGGGACCTCATCGTCACCGGTGCCCGCTCGAAGGACCTCCGTGTGCGCAAGGCATGTATCGACCTGCTCCCACGCTTGATGGGCGAAGATGAATTACGCATCTTTGCAACTGATCTTCTCAAGACAGAAACCGATGAAGGCTTAATCAAAACGCTTGATGAAATGCGCTTTGATGCAACGCTTGAAGGGACTGAAGCACAGAAAAACGCAGCACTCGCTCCTGCAATACCGGTTCCAGAGATCGACAAGGAAATCGCTCAAGCACAGGGCAAGGGCATTGGGCTCCTTTCCACTTCAAAACCGAAAAATCTCCTTGAGAGAGCAGAACAACAAGAAGCAGTTCAATCTTCCGTGGAGCCCAAAACACCAACGGTTGAACGACGTCCTTCTCAAGACGAAATCATGGGATACATGGACGACGATGAAGATGAGTTTGACGATTTTGACTTGGGTCCTGACGAAGAGATGTTTTGAATTGATTTTCGTGCAGACAAATACGGCATGGTTAAGAACAGGTGGTCGGTCGCAGAACCGCTTAAGAGGTGGATTGTATGAGTGACGCAGCGTTCAACGACAAGGCCGAACAATTTGACCGACTATGGGACGGACTCACCCCAAAGGGTGTAAACCGGCCCCGTGCTCTCAAATTCCGACAATATATCCTCGAGCATGTCCGACAGACGCGACGCCCTCTCAACCGAGAGAACGCTCGCAAATACTGGATGGGCGAACTTCAGAAGGAAATTGCCGACAAGGACAATTATTGATTGATTTCGTGCAGGTTGCCCTCGTCTCGGCGACCAAATCACCAAACGAGAGACGGAGGGAAAACGAATGTTCACCACCACACGCTTCGATTCATGGGACCTACCAGAACATCTGTTAAACGGATTGAATGCTATCGGCTGGGAATTTGCAACCCAAGTTCAGAAAGATACTGTACCACTTGCTCGTACTGGGCGTGACGTGATCGGACAAGCCCGAACAGGGTCTGGAAAGACTGCAGCATTTGGCTTACCGATTCTTGAACGGTGCCAAGTTACAGGTTCTCTACAAGCTTTGATTCTCACACCAACTCGCGAACTAGCCAATCAAGTCGCAGAAGAGATATCAATGCTTCAAGGAGAGAGTGGGCTAACGATTCTTACCGTGTACGGAGGAACCGACATCGACAAGCAAGCAAAGACCCTCGCTGATGGCGTGGACATCATCGTCGGAACACCAGGCCGTGTCATGGACATGACAGAACGGGGCCACATCGATTTGACACTCCCAACACTGCTTTGCTTGGACGAAGCAGACCGCATGCTTGACATGGGATTCTTCCCTGACATCATGTGGGTTATTGAACGCATGACCCATCGTGAACAAACTCTTCTCTTCTCGGCAACGTTTCCTCAAGAGATTATTGACGCTGCGCATGAATTCACCAATGACCCTGAATTTGTGTTGACCAACGCAGAAGAATTGGACATACCGCCGATTGACCTCTATTCAGTACACATCGGCCGCTCCAACAAGTTGTGGGTTCTTGGACGCCTTCTCGTTCGAATGAATGATGATGACCAAACCATTGTATTTTGCAATACCAAGCGCATGGTTGACCTTGCTGTTGAACGCCTTAGCAAGCACCGATTTGACGTCGCAGGGCTCCACGGAGATTTGAATCAAAATCAACGTGAGAAAATACTTACTCGCTTTAGAGAAGGCGAAGTCAAGACCATTATCGCAACTGACGTTGCCGCACGTGGTATCGATGTGGATGCAATCAGTTTGGTCGTAAATTACGACCTACCAAATGACATGGATTCCTTTGTACACCGAATTGGTCGAACCGGACGTATTGGACGAAGTGGAGAAGCATGGAGTCTTGTATCCAGAGACGACGCACCCCAACTCTCCCGCATCATGGCCACCTACGGCCTTGACATCCTTCCAAGTGAAGCACCTGAACTTCCAGAAGGCATTGACAGAGACCCAGTCCGCCGACAAGACGACTTTGGTGAATCTGCAGATGTATTTGGCTATGTCACGGTAAAACTCGATTTGACTCCTAAAGCGGCCGGTTCTGCCCATCAAGTCTCTTCTTGGTTTGTTGAACAACTCAAGTGCGATGAATTAGCAGTTGGCGAAGTTCGCTTTTCCAACGAACATACCTTTGTGAGTTTGCATAAAAGCAAAATTGGACTCGCAATGAAAGCCATGGAAAAGCGCCCCTATGGAAGCGATACACTTGTCGCTTCAATCGTTGAGTAATCACTCTTCTTCGTTTTTACCACGCTTGTTCCAAGAGCCGGTTTTCTTGACATGATGGCCTTTTTCCTTCGCAGGTTCGACAGTTTCAACCCGACTTGGCTCCGGCCAATTCCCAAACTCATCTGGCCGTTGGATGACAAGGGCTGTACTTCCAACCATGACGAGGGCTATTGCAGAAAGAGACCATGCGTAACCAATAGCGTCGTCCCACCGCTTTTGTGCGTTACCACATTCAGCTGAAATAAGGTTTGCAAATTCACACATTTCCAAGGTTTCCTTCGCTTCGATCGCTTCAACATTTGTTGAAATGTTTGAATATGCGAGGAGAATGATCAACACTCCAAATCCAAGGATTGCCCAATGTTTTGCCGAATATGTCGTCCTGCGGGTAATTCGCCACGATTCTTTTGTCTCTTTGGCCGCCTCAAGAGTTTCTTTGTGACCACCAAATGTAAAGAACCAGACCATCCACATGAGAACGAGAACAACCAAGAAGCCCCATTCGTAAACGGTTTCATGAAATGTCCACATGTCGGCCAGACATGCTTGTTGGTCTGGATTTGCGAGGCACCCTTCGAGCGCAATGGGATAAAACGCAACCAAACGCATGAGGTTGAGCACGTAAACAATCCCACACATCACTGCTACTGACTTTAGTTTGAACCGCTGAGACATGCCATCGGTCATGAGAACGAGTGTAGAGATAAAGATCATCTCATGTACACCTGCACACTCGTCTGAAACATACAATCCAACAGAATTGTACGGGCCAGGAAAGCTTGTATGAACAAAATCAATTCGTGTCAGCCAACCGTTGTGGTGACTAATGACTGAACTTCCTTCGCCAAACATGAAGTTTGTCATCTCATTCCAGAGCCATGCCTCAGTCACCTGAATAGGAGCGAGCGTGTCGGACGGTATGGTCAAAAACCAGTAAAGTGCTTCCACAAAAAGAAGTGCAAGAGGTATTCTTCCGTATCGTAGGCCAAGTTCACCTACCTCCTTCCACGACATATCGCCATCAGGACGCGTCGTGGTTTGGTAGGCCATGTGATGACAAGAGAGGTCTTGTTGAAGAAGGTGTTGTGGTTGTCTTTTTGCTTACCGATTTTTTTGGGTTCAAAGGAATGTGTTCAAATTGGTCCGAGACCTCGGAGGGTTGTGGCGGAAGGAAAAAGCGAAGTTGAGGCAACCCATCGCCTCGATGTTCTAGGCTTTTATTGCCCTGTCCCGGTTGTGAAAACACGCCAAACTTTGGAAAGGTTGTCCAACGGTGATGTGTTAGAAGTCCTCGCTGATGACCCTGAAACCCTTCATGACATGCCCTTATTGCTGAACCGAACAGAACATCTGTTATTGGGTGCTGTCAGCGAAAATGGAGAAATCCGATTTACTATTGAGGTGAAAAAGTGACAATAATCCCCCGTGATAATGTACCCAGCGAAGCCATCCTGCCGACATCGTATGGTTCATTTCGCATACAAGTATTCCATGAACCTTCAACTGGATTTGACCACGTTGCTATGACTCTTGGCGACATGGGCGGACCAGACCCTGTTTTGCTTCGCGTGCACTCAGAATGCCTGACTGGAGATGTATTTCGCAGTGAACGGTGTGACTGTGGGCCACAGTTGAATTCCGCTCTCGAAGCCATTGTTGAGAAAGGATGGGGCGTTCTTTTGTACCTGCGCCAAGAAGGTAGAGGAATTGGCCTCCACGCTAAAATTCAGGCATACCATCTCCAAGATGAGGGAGCAGATACGCTCGATGCTAATCTCATGCTCGGACTCCCTGCTGACAATCGCGATTATTCGATCGCTGCGGAAATGCTCAATGAACTCAATGTCGAGGATGTAAATTTGCTCACCAATAACCCCGAGAAGGTCAAACAACTGCAATCCTATGGAATCAATGTAGTTGAACGAACACCACTCATCGTTGGCGTGAACGATACCAACAGAGCCTACCTCTCAACCAAAGGTTTGCGCATGGGTCATCACATACAAAATGAAGACTTGTGAAGAGGAGGGCCGTGGCCGGGAATTGAACCCGGGCTGGCAGAACCACAATCTGCCGTGCTAACCCCTACACCACCACAGCCATGAGAAGTAAATGGCCCTCAAGTGCTTGGTATTTCAACCATCCGCCGTAGAGGATTCGCTGATGAAGTCTTGTGTTTTTCAAACGAAAGACCCCTGCCTTCAAGTGTTACCGAAGAGTGTAGGAGAATATGCGAACGAAGCGAGTCATCCTTTGCATCCTTCTTCTTTGTTTAACTTCAGCCATTGGACCCTTGACATCTACGGTTTCAGCACGTAGTGTTCACAGCACATATGATGTTGATCTGCTCCCTCAAGGCACATTAGTTGACGCGTCTGCATGGACCATGAGTGCTGAAACTTCGTTTACTCAGGAGGACGCGACGTACACAGAGACGATGGTCGCAGACCAACGCCTAACAATGGCTCACCATCGCCCCGTGAACCTTGACACCATGTCTGTCTGGGCAGGTACATCTCCAACCGACTCAAATTATTCCACTGGCGCCCCCGATGGAGCAAGCACATGGTCCACTGGCCCAGAGATTCAATTGACAAATTTCGATGTTAGCGGATTGTCAGACTATTCCCTGGTTGAGGTTCATATGAAAGCAGTAATCCAGATACCTGATGCTTTGACAGAAGATACGGTGAGGATTTCAGTGCAGCATCCTGGTGGATACGAACTTCTCAAAACCTTCGCTCACACTCAAGTTGGTTTGGATTACATCAATAATTCAGCATATTCAGTCAACCTCACCGGTCTCTATGAATGGACTTGGCAGGACCTCAACAGTTTGGAGTTCACGCTTGATTATGTGTCTGCAGGCGGCGTTGACGATTCCCGCTTGGTCGTCGACGCAGTGGGTTTAGGCATCACCGTCCAAACACCTTGGTACGGTGGGGAAGTTGGCCTGGCAACCACTGAATTTACAGGTCACAAAATGCCTTTGATAGGACTTGATTTGGCTCAAGGAGAATCCATCAACATGGCGCTAACCGATTGCGGATTAACGCCTTCCATAAGTGGAACAACAGGTGAATGGGTCAGTAGCGTCCTAGAGCACCCTCCAGAACAGATGCTTGGTCGTGTCCACTTTCAACTCTCTGAAGGAGAAGCGGCCAATGTTAGCCTCGAATATGCTGTTTCAGCAGACGGGGAATCATTTTCGTCCTTCACAACTCTCCTAGAGAATACATTACTTCCGCCCGGTCAAGCATATAAAATTAAAGCAACTGCAATCGATTCCTGTATCGAATCAATATGGGCTGATGTAAATGACCCATCGCTCACCATCTCGGGTCGCGTTTTCGGAACCAACGATGGCATTGACCCGACGTATTCACGATGGTTGGTTTTCGTCAATGACGAATTGGTTTCTAACGAACCCATGTCGCTCGGCACCTTCAGCCATTCATGGCCTATCGGCCAATTCATGATTCCAGACACCACCTCGTATACCGTTTCCGTGAAGGCTTGGTTCACGTGGGATTCCTTGGGGAATGCAAGCCATACCGCCTTAGAACTTTCATCGCTATCAGTGAATGGTGGGTTTGCTATTGAATGGGACGAGGACCCTGTATGCGAGGGCTTAGGCGACCAAGAACTGACTGAAGATGGGGGAGGAATGATTCTACCCCTCTTGTTGCGATGTACGGACGACAGAACATCAAACGATAACCTCGTTGTTGAATTTACCAACAGCAATGATGGATTGGTTGAAGTCGATTTGACTGAAGGTGAAATTCGACTCAAACTCATTTCTGAATCAAACGGTCAGTCGGTCATCGGCGTAAAAGTCATTGATGAGGCTGGAAATTCTTGGACGCAATCCTTCAACCTCATCGTTAATGCCGTAGATGACGCACCTGATGTTGGTGAATTCCCGTCGTTGGTACCAGCAGAGCGAGACGAGACCACTGTGGTGAACATGTCGGTAAGTGATCGAGATTCATCCGTTCTTACAGCGTCTACAAACCGAAGTTGGGCTACGGTAGATTTGGACAGTGGAACTGTAACGGTTCAACCCCCAAATGCTGGCTTCTACAGCGTCCTGGTTTCTGTTTGTGACCAAACCTCCTGTTCAGAACGAACCCTTGACCTCGATGTAATGGCCCTTGCGGACTTACTGGTTGAGTCAATTGACTTTGGCAATGATGATATGACGCAGGGCGACATTGTATCTATGCGAGTGATGGTTCGTAATCAAGGTCAAGCTGAGGCTACCTTCATCTCGGTTCGCTGTCAAAATGACCTGCAACTCATGTCGGTGGAGATTATTCCAGTCTTAGCACCCGGTGAACTTGGCTCGGTAACATGTGACTGGCAGGTTCCAGACGATGCTAAAGTGATTCGATTTAGTGCAGTGGTTGACCGTGGACTTGAAATCCCCGAAGGTGACGAAACCAACAACCTGATGGAGAAACTTGTTGGGATTGATGAGAAGCCAATTGCTGATGATGCGAGTAGCGACAACGGTCTGTCTTCAGCCACAGTGTGGACCGGTAGCATTGGATTACTCCTTGCAGTTGTTGCACTATTTGCCTACATGACTCCCGCAAAAATCAAGAAAATTGAGTGATGTTGATGAATTCAAAGACACTTTCTACCGAAGAGGTCAACGCATTGATGAGGCGAATTCATTCGATCCCCATCATGGAAACACTTTCAATGGAAATTACCGGACTGGAAGATGGCGGCTGCACGGCGGTTGTCCCACGACACGAACAATGGAATGGAATTTTTGAAACGTTTCATGGTGGCATACTTGGAACCATTGCGGACTCCATCACATGCTTTGCTATTCTCACAAAATTGGGAGCAGAGGCTAAGGTAGCAACTACGGATTTCAACATACGATTCTTACGTCCTTGTCTAACAGATGTGACATGTAAGGCAGAGGTAATTCGTCCGGGGAAAACACTCAGCCTTGCAGAAGCGAAATTGTACGACACAAATCAAAAACTTGTTGCTATCGCTCAGGTCTCTTACATCCGATTGGAATAAAGTCGCTGGTGTCGCATAATGCGAATACATGCCTCAAAGTTGATAACCGGACCGTGTCAGAAGAGGATACTTTGAGGTCGTGGGGACCGTTCAACTTCGGTTGACAGAGTGGGATTGGGAACCATGTCTCTATTGAAAATACGAATTGAAACAGAAGAATACATCTACGAAGAATACGTTGAAGCGTGAACGGATCAAGCTTGCTTGACCCAGCGCCGAGGGTAAACTTCGGTGTCCATGAGGACCATGCTTGGTCGAGCGACTTCTCCGTTTTCCATAGCACCGATTTCGTCGGTGTTTACTGTGAGCTTAACAAATCCAACGGCTTCTCCCTTGAGAGAGGTAATCAGAATATCCTGACCCGATGCAATGCCAGCGGGAACGCTTACAATTCCTGGTCGTAGAAGCGGTGCACCAAATGCAAGTGCTGCAACTGCGCTGTCCTTAACGACACATCGAGGGACATCGACAAGCAATTTCTCAATGGGTTGAACGATTCGCATGAGAGCGCTTGCATCGTCGCATTCCTTCCATAGCCAAACAGCGTCAGCAACGGTGTCCATAGTGACACAATCATCCAATGAGAACATGCCTGAGTGCTCACGGCGGAGCTCTTTGAGTTCAACGGGTGAGCCGAGCATCAAGCCCATATCGCGTGCCATGGTTCGGATGTAGGTACCTGCTTCACAAGTAATACGTGCAACCATGTCTTTTTCATTGAAATCAAGTCGTTCGAATTTGAAGATTTTACGGGTTCGAACCTGTACCTTTACCGCTGATACTTCCGGAGGTACGTTGTAGATGCGACCGGTCATTTTACCCATGATCTCATCAAGTTGCCCTTCTGTTGGAGGTGTTTTGAATCGGAATACAGCAATGTATGATTTACGGTGCTTGAGGACTTTGTTGGTAATCTTCATGCAACGTCCAGCCATGAGAGGAAGGACACCTGTTGCGAACGGGTCAAGAGTACCACCGTGTCCGAGCCGGTCCAGTCCGAACAAGTCGCGAGCCCAAGCAGCCAACTGATGTGATGTAGGCCCTGCTGGCTTGTCAACCAGGATGAAACCTGATGCGAGGAGTTGCTCTATCGTTCGTTCATCGGGTATGGTCCCAAAATGGGGGTCCGTTCCGGCCTCGGGGTCAAGGATGTGGGTGTTCATGATGCGGCCTCTATGAGGACGACGACAGCCTCAAGTATTTCATCTGCATTGAGGTTTGTTGCTGAAATAACATGTGTATAGGGTTCTGGGTCCTCAGGCAAGAGGCCATAAAGTTCCATGAATCGTTGCCCATCCACCTTTGACCTTGATGCGTTGGCAGCGAGAGCTTCACTGAGTTGAATGCCCTCACGATTTACGACTCTCCGGGCACGTTCCTCATCTTCTACATCCAACCAAATACGCAGGCAGGGCAGGTTCAATTTGTATGCCCACCATCCTGCGAGTCTTGATTCAACAATGTTTGAAGCATCATCAGATTGCATTCTTTCTTTGAGTAAAGCATCAAGTGAGCGGTCGACGTCAAGTTCCTCCTGACACAATCGCCCAAAATCTGCGAGACTCATTCCACGTCGTTTTGCTTCCTCACGAAAGACATCACCGCCGTTGAGAGAATTCCAATCAAACCGATTCATGAGCGCTTTGACTAACGTACTCGTGCCGCTTCCTGGATGTCCAGAAACGGTGAGGTGAAGCATGAATCACACCCATTCGTGGAAGCAAACATTGCAACGCTTGGTGCGAGGTCCATCATGAGTGATGACGTCACCCTGGCACTCAGGACAAGAGAAATCGTAGACGCCTTGTGTTTGAGGTTCTTCTTCTGTATCCGCATCTTTGGCAGGTGCTGACTTTCTTTTGTTCTGTTGTGACTTTCGCTGAGACCTTTGTTGGCGCTTCTTGGCTTGGCTTGAGGCGGCGGCTGGTTTGGTAGCAACGAGGTGAAGAAGAGGCTCTTTGATGACTTCACCGCTTAGGACAAGAGGATGAGATCTGTAGCGAGCGAGTTTGATGTGTCGGTCAAGTACGCGACCGTAAGCAGCACTCATTGAGATGTAACAGCAAATCCATGCAGGGAAGAACAAGAAGCGGTCTTCCAAAAGATTCCACTCTGGAGCCCAAGGTAAGGAGACATAGTCCACACGGAACGATTCAACAGCAGTTGTCAGCCATGCAAAAATTCCGATAATGAAAATCATAGTGAACATCATTGGTTTCATTGCCCCCATCTGGACATTGAGTTGTTCTGGCATCATTTGTTGCTGAAGCGTCATCGCCTTTTCTTGAAGAATCGGGTCACGGGAAATACGTGCTTCGTTCATGATTTGACGAACTTGTCCTTGTCGGTGACCGATGTGAGCTTGGTCCATAGGGTCAACAAAGAAATTTCTTATCACGGTGTTGAGGGTCATTGAAAACACACCGAGAATCAGAACGGTGAGGACGAAAAAGGACTCTTCGGGGAGCAAAGGTGACAGAAGTGGGTCTGCTGTCGTACCCAAAGAGACCCGAATTGAAGGCGTCATGATGAGGATGGTCATCATTACCATCACAATGAGCATCATGAACATTGAGCCACCCGGCGGGGCGGGCGGAGGTGGGGTTGGACCATTGGCCATAAACCACCTGCGTAGAGGGAAGGGCATGAAGGTTAGCCTTGAATTCCCTCGTATATCCCTCTCTTGAGGGAGACACTGCACAAATCAGCGCGAAGTTCAAACAAGAGCAGTCACAGGCTACACTATGCGCAAGAAGGAACCGCTTACCGTAGATACGACTTGGCGCTATCCTCTACCGATGCCAATGCCGGGTCAACCTGTATGTGCGACAGAATTTGAGGCCATAACTCAACTTGAACGACTCCCAAAACCACCCCGTATGTTTTTGTGGACGGATGCGGAACGAAAATGTCCTGAAAATTGGGGATTCATCGCAAGTGTTCGAGAGGGAATCCCTCCCCAAGGCATCGAGGCTGAACTTCTAGCCTGGTCCGGTCAATATCGCAACGCTTGGCTCGCAGTTGACCTACGTGACGGTGTAATCCCACCCTCAACAACCACTCCGATGGAGGAATTACTTTCATCACTAAAACGACCCATCATTATTCTTGTCAGCAGATCTCCTGAGCATGAAGATTGGCCACAATGGGTACTCCCAGATTGAGCCTTACGAACGAATCAAACAATCCTGCGGGGCAGTGATCCTATCAAGCGAGGTCGAGCTAACGGCAAGCCGTGATTCAGTTAAACGTAAACTTGCACGCACTGCACTCTGTAGCGTCTGCAGGGTTAATCGTGTCACAAATTTCACAGACCTTTTCAGCGGTGTCATCTGAGCCTTCCTCTTCACGAGCGTTCCATGCATTTGCAGCATCTTCCAATTCACCCTTTTTGAGGTAGCCGTTATCATCGCTATCGTAATCTGCAGCGAATGCAATGAATGCATCACGGTCAGTAATACCTGAAGCTTCCATGACACGGAGAAGCACATCTTCTCTCCAGTTCATCTTGGATTCTGCTTCTTCCCCTGTGGTTTCTGCTTCTGCTTCTTCCACAGTGGCTTCTGCTTCTGCTTCTTCCTCAGTGGCTTCTGCTTCTGCTTCTTCCTCAGTGGATTCTGCCTCTGCCTCTTCCTCAGTGGCTTCTGCTTCTGCTTCTTCCTCAGTGGCTTCTGCTTCTGCTTCTTCCTCAGTAGCTTCTGCCTCAGTGGATTCTGCCTCTGTAGATTCGTCC
>JABJFP010000063.1 GCA_018662715.1 Methanobacteriota archaeon
GTAGCTACAGCGATTTTATCACCTTTCTCAAGCGTTGTTTCACCAGTAGGGATGATGCTGCGTACTGAGTTTCGTTTCAAACCAACAACAGCAGGCATTCCATGGACCATATCCTCAGTAAGTTCTGCTAAGGTTCGATTTGTTGCTGTGTGTGCGGTTTCCCCAATCTCCAATTCAATGACATACGCATCATCACCAAAGGGAATGACTTCCTCAATATCGGTTGAACGCAAACCTGCATTCAAACGCTCAATGGCCCCAGCAAGAGGATTAACAACGTAATCCACCTTTGACCAATCTTTCAAATTTCCAGATCTGTATTCATTGATATAATCCGGGTTCCGGAGACGACAAATGCTTGTAATTGGGTGCTTTGATTCGCCCGAAGAATGTGCATGTGAAGCGAGAGAACAGGCGATGAGATTGTGCTCATCTGATGGCGTTGCAGCAACGAATACAGAGGCTTCAACAATACCTGCCTCAATCAGTTTCTCTCGCGAGGTCATGTCGCCATGTATGACAAGACAGTCAAGACCTTGAGCGTTTGATACAGCACGAGAATCTTGGTCCATAATGACCACGTCATATTCTTCATCTCTAAGGGCTCGAGCAAGCTCAATACCAACCCGACCTGCTCCACCGATGATAATCCTCATACTATTCACCACCCTCACTTAAAGGATTCAGCGTACTTCTTCACTTGATATGAACCACCTGCGATATTTACATCATCGGTTGTAAGGTAACTTCGTGTCCGGTCAATTTGCCCGCCTTCTCCTGTGTGAAGCGTCTTAACAGGGTGATAATAGTCGAAAATGAGTTGACCCGATGGATCTGCGGTCTCAACCCAATCCATGTATGCAGTAGGTGTAGAAAGCAACCATTTATTGTTCACTACATCCACTGGTGCTTCAACAAAGCAAGTTTCAAGCGTAATGGAACGGTCTTCACACCAAGAATCTTTGAGGGGTAATTGGATGTAGCCCCATGCGTGAGCTTCCCATCCCTCGTTAGTAAAGTGGGGGTCGCCGAGAATTCCAAACGCATACCAACCGGGTACGCCCTTTGTCCTTAAGATGCTAAAGTAGGCGTTGGTCTGTTCATCACAATCACCTAAATTACCAGCCAAACATGCGGGTCCGCTCCTAGCCGTAACTGGAGCTTCTCTATCGTATTCCACATAGGCGTGCAGGTAATCGAATGCTGCCCTTGCAAATGCATATACATTATCTGATTTACCCTCAGGAAGCGATGAAGAAATTTGGTCTGCTGCACTTTTTACAATCGCATCTTGTCCGTTGATTGCATAACTTGCAGAGCCGCCACGGTCATACCAAAGTTTTGCTCCAAAGTCAGATGCTTTCTGACTGTTTCGAAGTTGATAATCTTCAAAACTTCCAGAATTTTCTATATTGATTCCGTCAGATTTACCAGGAACGATTGATTTTACCCGAGCATCGTTCCACCAGGAGTACGAGTATGAGGTCACCTGAATATCAAACGAATATGAACTCGCTTCATTAGGATCAAGGTTCATCTTCACTTTGACGCACTTACCTATGGGACACTGATTATCATCAGTACCGAGGCTTGGCCACCAGATTTCATGCCCTTCCGATGTTGTAATTCTATCCCCATGCTCTTTGGAGGGCATACCATCAACGGGAACATTCACGGATTGTGAACCTAAATTCACAGTGATCAATTCGGTTTTCTGAATCGTCATTGGTTCCATAGATGCGTCTCCATTAGTGTAATCAAATTGACTTACACTTCCCATCGCAGAAGTTATCGTAGGCGGAATAAGAATGGATTCAGTAATGTAGCCGTCAACAGCGTTGTTTTGCACCTCAGCAACCTTAGAAAGGGTGTAGGATGCCTCAACCGGGTAAATGTGGTAACCAGCCATTGCAGCCTGAATCATTTCGTCAATTCCGCTAAATTCTCCGAGCACATGTTCCCTTGCTTGTGGTGAAAGCATAACAAACGCAACTAAGAAAAGCATGACCACGCTTCGAAATCTATTCTTACGCCGTTTCATGATGTTTCGCTTTCGCCCTGTGTGAGTTTGAACTTGACCACGCTTTGACGGTTTTTTTGCCATTTTGTACGTTGTGTCTTTGGAACCACGAGAAAATTGCTGCTCAAGACGGTACGAAGAGCGGTCACCTTTCGGCAGGACTCTTCCACACGAATAGCAAATCGTGTCGCTGGGCAGCGTAGTGCTGCGGCAATAAGGGCAACTACCCATGTTGTTTTGGCTTCGCTGACGCCGTATAACGATTCCTCCTAAGGACCCAAACCTGTTTTTTGATAATATATGGTGATTTTAAGAAGTTAAAATCAAACATGTGTCATCAAGTAAGCAAGTAATTACTCTTCGCCATTACCGACTGATTCAACAACTTCTTCCTGCCTGCCCGCGTTGACTGAGCCAGAGGTTTTCTCACGGGCTTGGTCGGCCCAAATCCTTCGCAGACGACGACGTCCTTCTCTTGGTATAGATTCCCAAATCCACGTCTCAGATGCTGGCGTGGCGAGGAAAATGAACGGGAGGATAAACACCCAAATTAGAGGGTTGAATACAGCAGAATAGACTGAAACGAGTAGTGCTGAGCGCCAAAAAGTAGATCGAAGAATTGCACCCCACCGCTTATCTTGGAGCATCATGTAACCGTGTTTTGCCGTAATTAATGCTTCAGCCCGAGGAGTGAACACGGAAATCAAAGCTATGTTGAGAAGTCCCTTAGGTGAGAAAATGCCTTCAAACTCAAACATATGATACATGAGAACCATTGCAATCATCCCGCCAACTGCAAGTCCGAGAGCCCAGCCACTCGTCGGCTGTGAACCCCCCTTTCGAACACGTTTCCTGCGCAAGAGAAAATGGCTTCCAATCGATGCTAGGAGCGTCACGAGAACCAATGAGATAATGTTGAGTCCAGTGTACACGTCATCATTTGTGACTTGATTGTAGTAGGGAACAAACAAGGCTCCGTCTGCCGCAACAGCATAGAGTCCTCCAAGGACAATTCCCCAAAAGACTTGACTCCAAGCCGTAGGAAGGTCGTAAAACCCCGAGAAGCGAGTCATGACACCCCTCCACCCCAAGGTCATGCCCATAAGAGCACAGAAACTAGACAACTGAAACAAGATGAGTTCAGAAACCATGTCCAGCGGTTCACCTCCCCCTTCATCAAAGCGTTGTTCCTTCAGGAGCAGGGCGAGGCATTCAAACACCCCAAGCGTCTCAGCGGATTATGGCCAGACTTCTTTTGTTCGGTGGAAAGGGTGGAGTTGGAAAAACAACGACTTCTGCCTCCACAGCGATATGGCTCGCAGATGCTGGCTTACGGGTTCTTCTTGTTTCAAGTGACCCTGCCCACTCAACATCTGATTCCCTTGGAGTCAAACTCGGCCCAGTGCCAACAGAAGTAGAAGGCGTCCGTGGTCTCTATGGATTGGAAATGGACCCAGAAGCAAAATTATCTACGCTCCTTCCAAAATTCGGTGAAGCCATGAACAATATGGGTGGTTCTGGACTTGGTGGAATGAGTATGATGTTTGACACCGGTGCAAAAGATGAGTTGGATGACATTAAGTCCGATGTGAAGACCTCGGACATGATTTTACCAGGTCTTGACGAAGCGCTAGCTTTTGATGAATTATTGAAACACATGGAGAATCCAACCTGGGATGTGGTTGTTTTTGATACTGCACCAACCGGACATACACTTCGCTTCCTATCCCTTCCGGAACTGATTGAATCATGGTCAGGCCGACTTCTTCGCCTCATGCGGGTCTCCGGCGGTATACGCTCAATGCTATTTGGCCGGAAAGAAAGCGATTCTATGAAAGAAGAATTAGAACGCTTTCGACGTCGTGTACTTCATGTTCGTAGGGTAATGAGCGACCCCGCCACCACATCGTTCACTCTCGTGACCATTCCGGAACGTATGGGCGTCAATGAAACGGTTCGTGCATATGACTCACTCATGGAATTTCAACTCCCTGTTGGAGGCTGTTTGGTCAACAGAGTAACACCAGAATTTGAACATCCATTCCTTGCCAAGCGCCGTGGACAGGAACTTGAACGCATTGAGGAATTGAAATCTACTCTGAAGGATGTAAACGTTGGTTCGATTGAACTCGCAGACCAAGAAGTGGTTGGTATTGAATCACTGCGTCGCATTGGAACCTTGCTCTATGGAGAAACACATTCGATACCAGAAACAATCGGTCCACATCACATAGGCTCAGTCCTCAAACACGAAGTGCATCGGGGAATGATTTCAGAACTTGAGGATGACATTGAGAAAGTACACCTTCACTTTCCAGGACTCAACCGAGAAGAGATGAGCCTACGAAGCGAACAAGGAACACTCTTTGTTGGCCTTAATGGACGTGAGCAGGAGATTCCAACCCAAAGTTATGTCAAATCCAGTAAAGTAAAAGCATCACTCAAGGATGATGTCCTTTCACTTGACATTCCTCGTTCAGATTCACCTGCTTGAAGCAGTGGGTTGAAATGGGGTAACCTCAACGCCCAAACATGGCTCTTGAAGGCTTATCCCGAGGCATCTTCCGCTCCTTAGGTTTCCTCAAGAATAAAAGAAAACTCGATGAGGAAGAATTGCGTGAAATGACACGCAGTTTACGAAGGGCTTTGCAAGAAGCAGATTTCAACATTCGGCAGACCAAAGAGATCGTAGACAGGCTTGAGTCTCGCCTACGGGAAGAAGAACCACGCGTAGGTTTGACCATGCAAACCCACGCCATGAATATTCTTTATACTGAACTCGTAAGAATACTCGGCCCTGCTCCTGATTTCCAACCAAGAGGAGCAACACTTCTGTTGGTCGGCCTCTACGGGCAAGGAAAAACAACAACCACTGCTAAACTTGCAGAGTGGTACCGGAAAAAACACGGCCTACGCGTTGCTGTAATAGAGGCGGACGTTCACCGCCCAGGAGCATACGCTCAACTCTCACAACTCCTTGAGGACTCAACGGTTCAAGTGTACGGAGAGCCCGACACAAAAGATGCAGTTACTATTGTGCGCAATGGATTGAAGGAATGTGCTTCTGCAGACCTCGTTATCGTTGACACTGCGGGTCGTCACCAACTCGATGACGAATTGGTTGTTGAACTGGAAAACATTGCATCACTCACCAGGGCTACAGACCGTTGGCTTGTCATTGATGCACAAGTTGGTCAAGCAGCAGGACCTGTTGCTGCATCGTTTCACAATCTTGCCGGAGTCACAGGTATTGTCATTACCAAACTTGACGGTACTGCCCGTGGCGGTGGCGCACTTTCTGCAGTCGCTGCAACAGGCGCACCCATTGTCCATATCGGTGTAGGTGAGCGGATTCAGGATTTGGAGAAGTTTGAGTCCGATCGTTTCATTTCTCGATTGCTTGGGATGGGTGATATTCAGGGATTGATTGACCTTGCTCCAGAAGACATGGACCAGGA
>JABJFP010000006.1 GCA_018662715.1 Methanobacteriota archaeon
ACCAACGATTCCCCAAGAGACAATTCGTGCAAGTGGTTGGTCACCGTCTTCCTTTGCCTTTGAAGCAGATTTGATGACGACAGCAGCAGCACCGTCTACAACGCCTGAAGCATTGCCTGCAGTAACAAAGGATTCAGGGCCAAAGGCAGTGGGAAGGCGGGCAAGGCTTTCCTCAGTAGTACCGCGGACAACGTGGTCTTCATCCTTGTGAGTGATTACAGTGTCACCACGTCGTGATGAGATTGTAACTGGAACGATTTCTTGCTCAAATACATCGTTATCAATTGACGAGGCAACACGAGAATGTGAAAGAGCGGCAAAAGCATCAATTTCTTCTCGTGTCACGCTTTTACGCTTGCAAAGTTCATCAGCAGTTTGAGCCATAAAGAGACCACAGGTCATATCTTGGAGGTTAGTCATCATGTAATCCTCGACCTTGGGCGAACGGCCCAATCTCCATCCTTCTCGCCCTCCACGCATAATGTGGGGTGCTTGAGAGAGGTTCTCCATGCCGCCAGAGACAACGGTTTTTGCCTCGTCAAGCATGATCATTTGTGCTCCACTCACGATTGATTGAATTCCAGAACCGCAAATTCTGGAAAGGGTGAGCATAGGAACTTCTTGAGGAATACCACCTTGCAAACCTGCATGGCGTGCTCCATAAATGGATTGCGAGCAAGTTTGGAGCGCATAGCCCATAACAACATGGTCTACTGATTCTGGAGCAGTTCCGGTTTTTTCCAGAGCTGCTTGAATTGCAATCCCTCCCAAGTTTTGAGCGCTGAGTGTCTTGAGAGCGCCACCGGTTTTGCCGTCGCCACGCTTTCCGCCAACCCATTCACAAAACGGTGTTCGGGCACCGCCAATAATCACAACATCTTCGCTCATGAGTCATCCCAAAAGGGGGAGGGTCATGAATCTCACTGTTTCACACTTCAACCGAAAAGAGAACTCTTGTCCAAACCGTTATTGCTTACCATCAGGGGAATCGCTGCGATAAGCCCGCACATGCCTCCGCAAAGAGCAACAAAGATCATTCCAATCCCTGCTACAATTTCTGAATTATTCATGATGAGGTCGTACTCCTCTTGAGCAAGATCACCGTCCTCAAGCATTTGGTCGTAGACCTCATCGATCGTTGTTAATTCAAGTCCGCCCAAGGCCGAACTTACAAGAATTGCAATAAAGAGGAGATGGACGCCACGTCGTTGGTAATTCACAAGCATAACACCACCGGCGATGGTTGCTACTCCAACTGCTAAACCCCCGCCGTAAACTGCGAGCAAAATCGGTTGTGAGGTTTCGTACCCGAGAACACCCAAGAGATTGAGCCCGGATGAGCCAAGACCGAAAAGACCCCACAATACGCACAAAATTCCAATCACTTTAGGTGCACTGGACGGTGGGCCAAGGAAAATCATTTGCCCTGGTGGCATTTCTGCCATCCCTGAGAGCATAGCGCCGTTTTGCATGGTTGAAAACCCGGCAGAGATAGGCACCGATTCCGGGGGAGCATCCATCATAGAGGGTTGCTTCGCTTCGTCTTCAGGCGTTATATCATCCCAAGGCGAGTCAGACTGCATGGTCGTTGGTTGTGGCGGACCCTTATGGTTCTTTTTTTACACGCACAAAGGGTTGTGTTCTTGAAGCATGAACTCCTGCAAACATCAAGGGGGGCTGAAATGAACATACTCGTAGTCTACAAGAAAAATTTCGAATCCGTCCACGACTCAGGCTTAATGGAAGTTAAGGAAGCCCTTTCACGAACAAGTTCTGAGAGTGACCGAGTTGACTTCAAACCAAGAGAACACGTACGAAGAGCCGATTTTATCGCCCGTGACCTTGTGATTGTATTTGGTGGAGATGGGACACTTACCTCCCTTTCCCACAACATTGACGCTTCAACTCCTGTGATGGGAGTCAATTCTCACCCGAGAAGTGAGGACCCAACGGGAAGTTTTGGATTCTACATGGATTCATCAATATCCACATTTGAAGATGATGTAAAAACCGTCATGTCTGGAAAAGCAATTGTCAACATACTTCCAAGATTGCAGGCCATTATTGATTCAACATCCGGGAATCGATTTACAACAGACCCTGCAATGAATGACCTGTTAATAGCCAACACGCACCAATATGCCCCCAGTAAGTATCATTTGCGTCGTGGAGAGCAACAGTGTATCCAGCAAAGCAGTGGACTGCTGTTCTCGACATGGTTTGGACAGGGAGCTTGGCTTCGTAATGCAATGAGTTCAGATGAATTCAATACGCTGCGCTCTGCAGTTGAGGAAAATGATGTTGACTCGCATTATTTCGTACTCGCACGAGACATCCCCCCTTCGGAACGAAAGCAGAAATCATGGTCATGGGCTGATTGGACCGGCGCATCAACAACAATCACCTCGGACATGCACAGAGGATACGTTGTCCCTGACGGATGGGATGAAGTCCACTTCAACCGAGGCGCTACGATCACAGTAAACGCAGAGGCTCCACCCTTGCAATTGCTCACGTTTCGCTCAACGCTAATGGAAAAACTACGCCAACTCGAGGCGAATGAATAGAACTACTGAGGAGATGCTGTCTCCTGCGCACTGTAAAATCAGTGTAAAAAGTAAACTTGGTGATCGATAAAAAAAGGGTAGGAGACTGGGATTCTTGCGAATCCCAGCCTCCAGTTTCTTAGGAGGTGATCCATCTGCAGGTTCCCCTACAGATACCTTG
>JABJFP010000064.1 GCA_018662715.1 Methanobacteriota archaeon
ACAAGAAGACCAGATTTGAAGGCTTTTTCAACTTCTTTCCGTTGGCCTGACGTTAATCCTGCATGATGGAAGCCAACGCCGCCAGACATTGAATGAACCAACTGTTCAGCAAGGCTAGATTGGCTTCTTCCTTCCAAACGGTCGGCCACTTCTTGGAGTTGTTTGAGGCGATCAGGATCTTCTTTGAGCAATCTTTTTTTGACTCTCTTGGCGAGGTTTTTGGCTTCAGATTGGGCACTTCTCCGTGTCCCAACGAACATGAGAACCTGACTCTTTGTATCGAGGCCGTCGCTGACGACACTCCAAACAGGGTGACTTTTCAGTCCCTCAAGCGTGCGTGGAGCACTCAACTGAGAAGGGTCATGGTTTGTGTTTGAGGATTGAATTTTTCTGGGTTCTACGTGAAAATCATGGAATGTAGCGTATTCTAGCGCGACCGGGCGCCAATCGGACTGTACCAAATCAGCATCCAACCAATCTGCAAGAGCTTGACAATTCCCGACGGTTGCTGAAAGTGCGATGAGTTGTGCGTCAGGGCGAATATGGCGAAGCCGGGTCAAGTTGATTTCTAAAGTAGGCCCGCGGGTTGAATCGTTCATGAGATGAAACTCATCGGCTACAACGCATGTAAGGTTCGTCACGAGTTCGGCTTTGTGCCTAAGGAGCGAATCTAATTTTTCAGAGGTGCAGACCAAAATATTGCAATCATCAATATTTTTGGCTTCCGCAGTAGCATCTCCAATGCCGAGTCCTATCTTCAAATCCATAGCCTTAGCAATTTGAGAAAGGTCCTCGAACTTTTCCATAGCCAAGGCCTTTAGCGGGACAATGTAAATCGCCTTGGATTGTTTGTGACCTTCACTTAAGCGCTGCACCATAGCCATGTAAGCAAGTAGCGACTTTCCCGAAGCAGTTGGAATTGCCACAAGAGTATTCTTTCCGGACAAGATGCTCGGGGCTGCCTCTGCTTGGGGAGGATGAAGGTTGGTGATCCCCCATTCATTCACGAGAAATTCGGAAAACTTTGTCGGCATTCCAAGGGCGCTTACATCAGCAATTGGGCCCTCCATGGTACCCTACCAACGCCAACAGTCCAAAAGGACAACGGCTTCTGAGAACTTCCGACATACCTAAGTCCCACCTGTGGGTGTCCACCCACATGAGCGACGACATGGAGGCCATGGTAGAAGAGCGATTGTCCATCTTTGATGATGAGCCTGATCTCAACGATTGGGTAGAGGTTATGTGCGGGGCTGCAATGGCAGTACTCGGAATTTTCCACCTGGTTCAACCCGGTGATTTGGTCAATCCTGACGTCATGCGATGGTTCGCCGCAGCAGTTACAGCAGCAGGAGCTGTATGGGCTGGTCACGGACTCAAGGACATGGCAGTAAAGGAAGTCCGCCGTTCCATTGCCTTGCTTGAAATGGCAAATTCAGACACGGGTGTAGATACCGGACTTATTCGAGACGTGCTTCTCAACCAAGAAGCATATCGTGAATTTTTGGTCCATGCGTACGACTCCGCTTGGGAGGACGGCGTGATCTCCGAAGCCGAAATGAAGGAATTGAAATCCTTCCAAGAAGCATTGGGTATCACCGATGAAGAAGCAGCAGAAATGAGTGTCAAGGCAGCGATTAAATCTGCAGCCGCTGATGGTGAAATCACCGATGAAGAAGCAAAATCGATTGACAAGGCAGCTCAGGCGGCAAAGATGAACCCTGATGAAGTCACTAAGGCTGTTTCTAAAGAACTTGACAAGGCTGAAAAGAAGTGAGTCAAGTCCACTGGTTTTCCCGAACGGGATGGAAGGATTGAGCCATATTTTGTGCCTTTTGATAGCGACGTAATTCAGAAGTTGATGCTACAATACCGAGCAACATTCCGAGCCACATCAGCGCAGAACCGTAAGGCAGTATTCCATCTGCATTTTCCAAACCCCAGTTCTGTTCGGGGACATCATTCAAATCAAATCCTCGGGATGATTGAAAACTGACGTCGAGGAGGTCCAAGTCACAATCACAAAGGCTGATGGTGATTTGTTGTGGAAACAAGGTCCCTTGAAGTCCAATCCAATCCTTTTCCGAAATACTAGCCGGTCGTGTTGACCAAACCGGCGAGTTAAATGAACCTGCAGATCTCGTTTCAACCATGACCGTATCAATGTGGAATACAGAGGATGATGGAAGTTCGTCAACCACCAGTATCGCTTCTAACATGAGAAGGTCAAGAACGAGCGAGCGTCCTGCAAGGAGAACAAAACCCACTGACCTGTCGTCTTGTACTCCCTGTATCCCTGTTTGTTGCCCTCCCTTAGCAACTTGGGCGAAGATCAATTCGTCAAGGCGTAATTCCTCCAATTCCGGAACAATCAGTTGCCATCGGTTGTCCTGAAGGGGAACGGCACGTTCTATGGACAAACGAAGTTGAAGACGCTCTCCGGCTAAAATCCCCCATGTTGCCCCGGTGTGTTCAACAAGGGTTTGGTCTGGAACCCCGTCTGCAGAAACATCCCATAGTTGTTGGAGACGCATCTCAATGAGGTCCTCAAAGGTTATTTCGTCCTCATATTGTACTTCGTCAGCAATCGACCATAATGGATGGATGACACCCCCTACGAAAAGAAAAACCACGCCCGGCAAGAAGATTCCAAATCTCAGAGGATACGAGGTTGTTGGTCGGAAACCAACGAGCAAAAATATTCCTAACATGACAATTGAAAGGAGCAGCACCGAGATTCCTTGTTCTTTCAAAACATAGGATTCCGACTCATCACCAAGGAGCACAGTCCCTGAGGGGTAGAATGACTCAGATGAGAAATCTTCTGAGACAACAGGGCCTGAACTTTCATACCCAAACAAACCCGCCCAAGAATACTCTTGGAAACGGTCAAGAGCGCCTCTAAAGCACAAGTTGTAGTCATTGATAGGGAGATCCCGCCAACGGTAGATAATTCTCAAGTCATCATCAATAAGTTCGGTCACAACTTCTGGCTGAGGAGACAGGCGCCCCGATTCAGTCACCAAATTCGGAACTTCGTGAGGCTGCTCAAGCTCAATAGGAGCTGCTTTCCAATCTACGATGAGCGTCATCACTTCATGTTCTTCAACGGGGAACGACCAGCAATCCCAGTCGTCGCTTACTAATGCCCCACGATGACCGGTATCAAAACTTGAACTGATAGGTTGAGTGGTTGACGAAGGTTCATCCACGTTGGCTGCGTCTGCATCTACCGACCATGGAATTTCAATTTCGATTTTAGATGGCCCTCGCAGGTTCAATTCCCAAGTCCCGGGTCGGTCAAGGGTCACAACCATGATCAAACGTATCTGAGCATCCTTCCAGAGAACTCTTTTGGCCCCTAAGTCAAGTGACTCATCTTCAAGCGTATAGGGTTCGTATTCAGCCGAAGTCGGTACAAATTCACTATCAAATGACCAATCTGTCACGCTCTGCCCGAGGATAAGGCGAAAATCAATGGCAGGGCGTAGAAGCCCGCCGGTTTCAGTTTGGTGCCTAAAGTCAACGATGAGGGATTCCATTTGTTCAGGAAGGATAGCAAGGTGTTGTTGGGCAGGAGCTGCATCAAACTCAAAGGAAAGTGTTTCTGGTTGGAGGGATGAAGCAAAACTTTGTCCAGTAAATTGACCTTCGCCCATAGAGACAGGTGTAAGCGTACACTCATTTTCCGACTGGCAGGAGAGGTACATCGTCCCTCCTCCGTCGAGAGAGGTAATCCCTGCTTGTGCTGAGAACGTGAAAATGGGAATCATCAGCGATAAGAAAAGAAGGCTCGAAAGGATGAGTGCCTTACGATTCTTCATAGCCATCCCCAATGTTCCCTGATGCGCCATTGTTTATCATTTGATGTCCTTTAAGGCGCGGTCAATAAGGCGACATCGGCACTTTCGGCACTGATATTTGCCACCACTTGGGCGCTGACGGGGATATTCCATGGCACATTGTGGGCAGATCCAAAGCCATGATGCACGCTGAAGTCGCATCTTATTGGTGAACTCAAGACCCTGCTTTGAAGCACCGACATCCGGCCATAGCGATTCCATAGAGCGAAAATCCCGATTATGTGACCGATTTCCAATAGCATGAAGAAGTTCGTGATAGATGACAAATGCAGCATATCTCGACCAATCTTGTTCAAGTAAGACGGGGTGTAAATCCACCGTTTGCAGGATGAGTTCTCCTTGTTCCCGAATCCAACGGGTCACACCATGGCGTTGTGTTGAATTTTTCCGCAACAAACCTAAATTTACCGTTGATGCAATATTGAGGCTCTCAACAGAAAAAACACCTAGGCTCTTCATCTCGGTTACCACTTCGTCACGAAGCAACTCAAGGCGAAGAGATTGGGATGCATTGGGGCGTACCATGAACAAACCTCAAGACCAACGATGGTAGGCAGGGTGGCCTTCTTTCACAGCGACAAAGAGACCTTTGCCAGTTGCACAAACCTTCCCATTGGCCTCAAGTTTCAGTGAGATTTCAGCACGGTCATCTTGCAAATTTTCGACTTGACTTGTAACGACCAGTTCTGCATTCAATGGAGTAGGCCGTCTAAGTTGAACACTGTAGGAAGCGGTAACCGTGCATGGTGGTTCCTCCACCCCTTGTGAATCCATAAGAGCAACTGCTGCTGTCCAATTCCCATGACAATCCAGCAAAGTCCCGATTATTCCACCGTTGATCATTCCAGGAAAGGCTTGGTGGTGGTCTTCGGGAGTAAAACGTAGAATAAGGCCATTTTCAATTCGATGGGAATCTATTTGCAAACCTTGTTCATTTGCCGGCCCGCAACCAAAACAAATTGAGGATGGTGCATACTCACGTTGTACCCCTAGAGTCATAACTCAAGGTCAGTAGTGACACTTCTTGGTTGTTGCCTTTGGCTGAGAAATTAGCGTATGGTTCATCATGGAGGGGGCTGTGCACAGAGCATGGCGGGGCGTAAGAAAACCAAGGTCCGGAAAGTTCGGGTCGCCCATGAGCTACCAAAACGCCGAAAAATAGCGATTGAAGAGGCTATGAAGGCCCATCAAACGGAAGACCGGCCAGAATGGGACCGGAGTTCGGAATGGGGGGATATTCGCTTCTTTCGAAAGCGAATCAAGCCAGGTACATTGAGAACCGTGGCTCTTCCTCTCCTCGACGTTAGTCTAGGTGACCCTTGGCCAGTTCCGGTAACGGTGATTCATGGTTCCCGTCCCGGGCCTTGTATCACGGTTTTAGGAGGCATCCATGGCGATGAATTGACAGGTCCATCTGCTTGTACTCACTTGTTGAGTAACCCATTTACCGATGAAGGGCGCCCCCTTGACCCAAAATCTATGGCCGGAACACTTCGTATTGTTCCTGTCCTCAATTTGCCTGGCTACAGAGCAAAATCAAGATATTTTCCAGATGGCCGTGACCTTAACCGACAATTCCCTGGTGACCCGGGAAGTTCCACAACTAAACGTGTGGCTCATCAAATTTGGAAGCATCTTATTGAAGATTCTGATGGTATTATCGACCTCCACAGCGCAGCAAAAGGGCGTGACAATATGCCACAAGTTCGTGTCGACCTCACGCATTCAAGTTCTTACTTACTTGCAAAGGCATTTGGAATTGAACTCATCCTTGATTCAACACCCCCGAAAGGCTCCCTGCGTCGCACAGCAAATTCAGCTGAGATTCCTGTCATCACCTACGAAGGCGGAGGTGCTGACTATCTCGGCCATGAATCCGTCAAAGTTGCTGTTCATGGCGTGATGAACATCTTACGCTCCTTACGAATGATCCCTGGAAACCCCCATCGGCCTCGATTCCGCATCATGGCCAGCGGCTCAAGATGGCTTCGTGCCGGAGAAGGAGGCCTTCTCGACATGTTTGTTAGTGCTGGGAGCGTCATGCGAGAGGGAGAAGTATTGGCCACCATTTCCGACCCGGGAACTCCCGGAATGACCGTTGACATCGTCGCCCCAGAAGATGGACTTATTATCGGGGCAGCAACTAATCCATTCACTGCAGCAGGAATGCCAGTTGGGCACTTTTTACCAATCGCAAAACACTTCTCTCTTCTGGAAGAACAAATAGATGAGGATGGAAAATTCATTATTAATGGAAGTCAAGAAGACCCGGTCTGGCGAGAAGAACATGAAATCAGTGAGATTTCATTGGACGGGGAATGGAGTGGAGGCAGCGTTGATTCCGAATGGATCGGCTCAAAAATCACGAATGAATCCAAAGAGTTTGAAGAAGAATCTTGATCATAAACCCTTAGCGAAGGGAAAATATTCATTTGGGATAGAATGAACCAGCAAGCGATTTAGAAATGCCAGTCGACCTCATAACCAGTACCATCTCTCCATAACTAGCAGAAGACACCTACGTTGCAGTTACAGACAAAATTGAAGATAAGTTAGGTAGAAAGGTCTGGGAAAAGTCCTCTACTGGCTTACAATACTCGGGCTTTTTTCGGCAATAGCAGTGTATTACTTTTGGTAATGAAAGCACTTCACTGACTTGAAAAAGCAGAGACTGCAGCGTGAATTTCTTCATCTAGCATGTTTCTCTTCTGGCTCTTAGCAATTTCAAAGAGATGAGCCACTAATTCGTCTGAAACCTCAATTTCATTTTGTTCAAGCCACCAAACAATGTTTGAGCGACCCGACATGTGCCCGATACGGATGACTTGTTTCAAACCAAAATCACCGGCGGGAACGCCAGAATAAACTCGGTCAGCAAGCCAATGGTCACCCTTTCGCATTGCCTTGATAACGGCAGATGCATGGACTCCAGTACCTGTTTCAAAGGCATCCTCTCCAAAGACAGGATAGTTACGAGGCAAAGGAACTTCGATGTATTCGTTGGCTTTTTGCATGTAAGCGTCCAAGAGGGTCAAATCATTCTCAATGACTCCCATGAGTTTCAGATTCACGAGGGTTTGGTCAAGCGGTGCATTTCCGGCTCGCTCACCAACGCCAAGTGCAGTTCCGTGAATGACATCTGCACCTGCTTCAACCGCTGCAATGTTGTTAGCTACCCCAAGTCCACGGTCTTGATGTCCGTGCCAGTTTACCTCGATTTCTCGGCGTTGATAGCCTGCATCTTTGATGACTTCTTCATCGATGAAAGAGAGGAGTTTCTTAACACCATTTGGAGTTACGTGACCACATGTATCGCACACGCATAGGCGACGAACACCGAGTTCCATTGCTCGTTGATAGATCATTTTGACATCTTCAGGATTGGAACGAGTTGTGTCTTCGGTAACAAACATCACCTGTACGTCGTTCTCAACTGCGTATGAGACCGCACCTTCCATGGTCGTGACAAGTTTCTCCATGGTCCAACCTTCAGTAAACTGACGAATGGGGCTTGTACCAAGGAATGCTGATGCTTGAATCTCCATCTCGTGCTTTGCTTGCATTTCCACGAGAGGTTCAATGTCTCCCATTAAGGTGCGAACTGCGGCACCAGGCCGTATAGAGTAGTCGTTTTCCTTGATGTGACTCAACATGGCATCGATGTGGTTGCGATGGAATGGTCCTGCCCCGGGAAGGCCAAGGTCTACTTTTTGCAATCCAAGTTGTTCCATGAAGGTGAGCAATTCTATTTTCTGCTCTATGGTAGGGTTGCGAGCGCTTGGGCTTTGCAAACCGTCACGCAGGGTCTCATCATCAAACCAAACACCATGAGGGTGGTTTGATGGATTTCTGCTGAATTCGTATTCTACCGTATTCCAGTCGTAAATGAGTGAACTCTCTTTCATAGTCATCACCTTTGCACAAGCCGAGTTGGCCCCGCAATTGCACACGGGTCGCCTTCATGTTTGAATGCGTCGCTTCACCAAGATGAGCCTTAGGCTCACTCTTCTTCACTGCCTTCATCAGACTCTTCCGAGCCCATGTCAAGGAGAGATGCGGGGATTCTTGAAGAGAAAATCAACTCGTCGGTAAATCCGCCTTTGGACTTGTTCCTAAACTCCATAACCCGAGTACCTCGGCTTGACTTGCCTTTGGTTTCTTTGGTTTGGTTAACGAGAATACGGATCATCATTCCTTTCTTCGTGAGCAAGAATAGATGGTCTTCCAGGTCAGGGATTGTACGAACACTGATGATTTCGTCATCGTTTTCATCGTCGAGCTTCATGGTGCGCACACCTTTGGCCCCAGGTCTCGTTGAACGGTAACCATCGGTGGCCATCTTCTGTAGTCCATCCTCGTCAAGTTTGATGTTGCCTGCAGCGTCAGTATCAGGGATGCGGTCTGCTGTACCCAGACGACTTCGCTTTGCCATCCCGTACTTAGAAATGGTTAGAATCTGTTCCTCTGCGTCGAGCATAGCGACCATTCCTGCGACAGAACCGCCTCCTGAACCTTTCCTGTCGCCTACTTTGATTCCGTAAACACCGCCGGAAACCCGGCCTGATGCGCGGATTGCTAAGCAATTAAACCGAGATGCATAGCCGGTTGTTGAGATCATCACGATGTCATGCTCGTTCGTTGCCGAACGGACGTTAACAAGTGCGTCACCCTCATGCTTGAATCGCAATGCGTACTTTCCATTTTTGTTGATTCGGACATACTCGTGCAGGTCGGTCTTTTTGATGAGTCCACCTTTTGTTGCAAATACCAAGAAATGACCGGAGGGTGGGGTCTTACCGCACTGCCCACATTTGCTTGTAGGCCCAACGTTGTGAGGCTGCTCACACTTTGGATTGATGCATTCCCAGTTCTCCTGCGGAGTGAAGCATTTTTCATTCACTTCTTCAATCAATTCACGGGAGATTGGAAGGATGGTGACGATGTTCTCGTCATCTCGGATGCTATCGAGGAGGTTTCGAATGTGGCTTCCCCGTGATTGTCGGCTACCTAGAGGAGTTTCCCAAGCCTTGAGGCCGTAAACGCGTCCTTTGTCGGTAAAGATTAGCAACCGGTCCTTACTGAAGCAAGTTACGATGAGTTGAGGTGTATCCTCGTTCTTCGTAGTCACGCCTTTGAGTCCCTTTCCGCCTCTATTTTGAGTCCTAAACATTTCAACAGGTGTGTGTCGGATGTAGTTCTCAGTGCTGAGGGTTATGACGATAGCTCGCTCCTCAATGAGGTCCTCTCGGTTCATCGAAAGCGGCATTGGGTCAATGTAAGAGCGACGTTCGTCACCG
>JABJFP010000007.1 GCA_018662715.1 Methanobacteriota archaeon
CAACAAAAAGCGAGACGCACAACAGCAAATATTCCTCCTCAAAGGACTGCGTTTGATGTGCGACGTGTACATGCTTCGAGATAAAGCCGAGCAAAGCATGACTTCGATAAAACGGATGCACCGAGAACGGAAAAGTTTGGTCAAAATTCTTGAGAAGAACGCCCCTGCAATGCTTGCATCAATGCAACCTGAGCATGAAGACCATTTGCGAGCAGGGCGTCTTTATGCTCTAGCGGGCAAGGTTGGTGCTGCCAAAAAATCATTCGCAAAGTGCGAAACATTGGCACCAGGCCACTTGGCTGCTGCGATTGCAGCGGTTCACCTGCTTCCCAACAAGAAACATGTTGACCGGCTTCTGGCTTCTGTGAATTCGGCAGGGGCAGTCATCCTTTCCAGTGGAATATTTCAACTCAGCCCCGAGGATACTCCGTCTGCAAACTTAGACGATGTCATCAATGCACTTACGATGGGAGGACAACAACTTCCATCACATGGACAACAGTGCAACGCGACCATCCAACACCTGACAGACCAACGCACGGCGATCACGAAGGGTGAACAGGCGGCGAACGAACGCCTTCAATCAGCCCTCGACAATCTCAAACCAAAACACGATTATTATCAGTACGGTTGATGGTAGCGAGGGATGGATTTGAACCATCGATCTCCGGGTTATGAGCCCGACGGGATATCCAGACTACCCCACCTCGCTAACCATAGCGCCACAGTTCACTGTTTTGAAACCACCGATAACCAAGACTGATAGAAAGTGTTCATTTTCCACTGAATTGATGAACAAGAAACGTTTACCCTCAACCATGCGCAGGCGGCTTCATCCATCATGGTTGATTCTTATCCTGCTTGTTTCATGCAGTCTTTCTGGATGCCTTGGCGACAGTGAAGACGCCGGAACCAAAAATCCAATCTCAATGGAAGTATACTACGATGCTACCTCCGGCACCATAGAGGAAGTCATTCAAAATGGAGCAGTACTGTCCCAAAGCGGTGTGGAACTTAGTTTTGACTTCGCGCGGGTTGCATCAAATGCAGGGAATATGAAATCCTTCAGTTATGACCCGGGGGATGACGATGACGGTTCAAATACCGTCGTGGTTGATGCAAACGACCAGGCTGAAATTTCCTACACGTACCAAACCCACGGGATGTTTACCGCAATTCTAACAGCAATTGATGAAAGCGATAATACGGCGACCCTTACATTGGAAATCCGCATAGATAAACAAATACAATGGACACAGACAAATACAGAGAATCCAAATCCTATGCTCATCCCTACAACTCCGGATTGCGATTGTCCAATGCCTGAAAAGATTGACATCGCTTCAACGATTACCAACCGCGACTCATTTCCTCCTGGTGCAGGAGCAACGGTTACGGTGACCTGGCATCTGAACGATCCCGATGGTGAAGAACAAGCGTTCCATACCGAGCAGATCGGAGACGGCCAAGATGCATCGTGGACGCATGCGCAGTACAATCTAGAGGGCGGTGATTGGAGCCTTGAGGTAACCATGGATACCGGGAGTGACAACATCGATATCGCCCACACTGTTATCGTCATGTATGAGCCATTGGAATCAGACCCCCGCCCGTTCACCTCTGATGCTTCTGAGAACTGATATTGTTTACTTTCACAAAAACGAAATCAAAACTAAAAGTGAAAAAAAGGCCTTACTAAACGCCATTTCTTTGCTCTGCGGACACCCAATTCAACCGTTTGATTTCCGCGCCGTCCATCGTTGCTTCATATACGGAAGGCTGGTCCTGTCACATGGAAGTGAACAGAAATGGCATCAAAAGGTAAGAAAAAAGTCAGCATTGAAGTTGAAAAGAATGAAAGTCCTAAGGCGACAGACGAAGAAATAATGCAAGAAGAGGAAGAGGAGAAAGTCACCATCGAGGATTTGCCCGGTGTCGGACCTGCTACAGCGGAAAAACTTCGTGAAGCGGGCTTTGAAGAACTCCTTGCGCTAGCAGTAATGTCTCCTGCAGACCTTGCAGAAGAAGCAGAACTTGGTGAAGCGGTTGCTGGTAAAATTATTGCAGCAGCGAAGAAAATGGCCAACATCGGTGGATTCGTTTCGGGTGACGCACTTTTGGAGCGACGCCGTGAAGTACAGAAACTCTCCTCTAAGGTTCAGTCCATTGACGATTTGCTCGGTGGCGGCTTTGAGACCCAGGCGCTCGTAGAAGTATACGGTGAATTCGGCAGCGGTAAAACTCAGATTGGACACCAGCTCGCAGTTAACTGTACCATGACCCTCGAACAAGGTGGACTGGATGGGGATGTGTTTTACATCGACACAGAAGACACCTTCCGCCCTGAGCGCATTACACAAATGGCACGAGGACACGGGGTTGACCCGGAATATGTGTTGTCAAGAATCCACGTAGCACGCGCATACAACTCCGCGCATCAAATGCTCCTCGCAGATGAAATCAAGCG
This sequence comes from Methanobacteriota archaeon, assembly GCA_018662715.1. Lineage (GTDB taxonomy): Archaea > Thermoplasmatota > Poseidoniia > Poseidoniales > Poseidoniaceae > Poseidonia. The sequence continues at coordinate 2,468 of JABJFP010000007.1, forward strand.
TATGAGTAAGGGGCTCAACGTGAAGATGATCATCGTCGATTCATTAACCAGTCACTTCCGTGCTGAATTTATTGGCCGAGGAATGCTTGCTCGTCGCCAACAAAAGCTCAACAGCCATCTGAAAGACTTGAAGCAACTCGCAGACATCAACAACGCAATGGTTCTCGTAACCAATCAAGTTCACTCGAAACCGGATGCAATGTGGGGAGACCCTACAAAGCCCATTGGCGGTCACATTCTTGCTCACGCAAGCACCTTCCGTCTTTACCTACGTAAGGCAAAGGGCGGCCGCCGTATTGCACGATTGGTCGACTCTCCTAACCTTCCTGATGGGGAGTGTGTCTATCAGGTTACTGAAGAAGGCCTACGTGACTGACGGTGAAATTCAAAAGGCTGTCAAACAGCATTGGAAACCCCGCTTAAGGGCGGCACATTCAAGTTCTCTACAACAGGAATCAGCCTTATGCGCCATTTGATTGAACGTGTGCTCGAATTGTCAGACGACGAACAACGAGTGGTGACTCATGAGCAAGTTCCAGACCAAGGGTCTGAAGAAGAACTGCGGGCTTTGCTTGAATCCCTTCAACCACGGATTCGTGTCTATGGTGCTGGCGGGGCTGGATGCAACGCCATCAATCGTCTCTTCGAAGAAGGATTGTTTGAATCATCATATGTGACCGGTTACGCCATCAATACTGACGCACAAGCACTCTTGCAATCACCTCTCCAGGAAAAGGTCCTCATCGGAAGAACTGCCCGTGGCCGTGGCGCAGGTGGCGACCCCACCAAAGGTGAAGCTGCGGCTCTTGAATCAGAAATGGTACTGCGAAGAATCACCAACGACACCCAACTCGCCATCATTACCGCTGGAATGGGCGGAGGTTCAGGAACTGGTGCTGCCGGCCATATTGCACGCCTTGCTAAAGCTCAAGGTGCCATGACGATTGCTGTGGTTACCTATCCGTTCAAGTCGGAAGGCTCTCTTCGAAAGCAAAATGCTGAGTGGGGACTTGAGCGACTACGAGAACACTGCGACACAATTCTCGTCATCCCTAACGAACGTTTGTTGGAAATCGAAGGCGTCAAAGACCTGCCCATCGCGAGCGCATTCCGTGTCGGGGATGAATTGCTCGTCCGGTCAATAACGGGTGTAACGGAGTTGCTAACGACCGATGGAATGGTTAATCTCGATTTCGAAGACCTCAAGGCCGTCATCAATTCCGGAGGAGGCGTCGCAATGATTGGACTTGGTGCAGCCAAGGGAGCCGGGCGTGCAGAAGCAGCCACAATGGAGGCTCTGCATTCACCCTTGCTTGAACTTGACATGAGCGATGCTCGTGGCGCACTCATCAATGTGGTGGGCGGTTCTAACCTTACGCTCGGAGAAGCTGAGCGATGTGCACAACTGATCCAAGAACAAATCTCACCCAATGCCAAAATCATCTGGGGAGCAGCGGTTGATGAATCGTTGACCGACGAAATCAGAGTCATGCTCGTGCTAACTGGTGTAAAGAGTGACCAAATTCACGGTGCTACGGAAAACCGTCAATTGAGGGCGCTACGGAACCGACAAATCGAGTTTGTCAATTGATCACGAACGACCAGCCGACCAGAGCATTCCTACAAGGGCACAAAGCCCGATTGCCAACAGTATTTTGTCGTACATTCCTAATCCATCAATGGATGAAGATTTGCTAAGATCGCCCTCGTACTCAGTCCCCGGCAGGACAACTGAATATTCGTTCCAGCCGTCGCCTGTTTGCCCATCGTTTCCGTTTACTGCGTTACCATAAACCAAAAACTCACTCCGACTCATGTTGTCATTCGGAGAAGTCCACGTGAAATTCCATGAACGCTGATAGGTTCCGTTGTTTTTATGCGTCCACCCGTTGTCAAGGAACTGAGCCTCACTTTCGTTAAACACCATCGTTCCGTTGGATACTGTGATTCTAAATCCGCCTTGTGACTGCTCTTCAACAACTTCAACGGGGCTATTGATGAGGAGTTGAACGTCATAGGTCGTGTTTGCTCCGTACTCCACAGGAAGACCAATCAAATTGACAGTCGTTGATTCCATACGAGAATGACACAAGCATCCTTCGTTGCCTTCTATGCCGACTCCGCTGGGCACGCTACTTACCGATGGAAACATGAGGAGGATGGTCAACATCGCAAACAGCCCCATGTTGCGTATGACGTCACCCATGATTTTCCCTAGTCGCCGTTCTCCTTGATGCTTTCCTTGGTTATCCTATATCTATCCCGGCTGATGATGCAAAAGGGTTCGTGGAAAACCATGTTTTAACTATGATGAGAACGGGAGATGGTAATATGTTTGACGAAGAACCGATGATTCTCGCTGATGATAACGAGGAAGAACTTGACATTTATGCGGCTCTTGGACTTAATACGCCAATTGAACCAACTGTACCCTCCAACACTGCGCAATCCGGATTCAATATCGACCCATCAGACCCGCTCGCAGCCTTCATGGACGACGATGATGAAGACGATGTTGACCAACCGATGATGTTTGGACAAATGAGTCCAGCAAACGTCCCCGTCGAAGAACTGCTCGCAGTACTCGTAAAGGATACGCTCAACAATGGCTCAATCCAACAAACACTTCCCTCTGACTCCATCCGTGTTGACCTTGATTCTACGCTCGTACAAAAAGACAGAGACGCCTACCATCTATCCCTCATCATCGACATGGGAGGAGAACAAATCAAGCCCTTTGCAACCGTTCGAGCATCAGGTGATACTTGGGCACCAATGCAACCGCCAAAGGGTCTGCATCAAGGCTGGATCCCGCTCTATCATTCACTAGCAAAAGCACTCACGAATGCGCTCATGCAACAAGGTCGCCCCTCAAGCCTCTGAGAGAGGATGAAGCACTGAACTGTGCGTAATGGTGATGTTCTCGTTGAACATATGAGAAACACTGCAATATTTGTCATGACTCATCTTGACGATTCGTTCAACAAGCTTGAGAGGGACATCTCCCCGAACATGGTATTCCAAATGTACCGCTGTAAAGACGCGGGGGGTCGTAGTGGCTCGCTCTGCGCTCAATTCCACCCAAACCTTGTCAAAGACTCGCTCTTTGAGTCCCAGGACGACATCAGCCATTGAGCAGATACCAATCATTTGCAATGTTACCTGCATTGGTGTTGGCCCATCGTCCCAATCAAAATCCAAGCGGTCTCCAGAATCATTTACTCCAAATGCCTTTGACCCACTCACCCATTCTACTCGTCCGTGCATGCAAATGCTACGGGCGGTTGATTCTTGAAGGAGATGCATCTCGCTTCTGCTGAGAGACATGTCAGGAACACCAGTAACCATGGAAAGCGGTCAACTTCACGTACCAAACGACCCTGTGATTCATTACATTGAGGGCGATGGAATTGGTGTTGACATCACACCAGTCATGATGAGCGTGGTAGATGCTGCGGTAAACAAAGCATACGACGGCGAAAAGGCAATTGTTTGGAAGGAAGTTCTCGCAGGTGAAAAGGCGTTCAACGCTACCGGAGAATGGCTTCCACAAGCAACTCTAGACGCTATGCGAACCGGATTGGTTTCCATCAAAGGGCCGCTTACAACGCCTGTTGGCGGCGGTATTCGCTCTCTCAATGTCGCTCTGCGACAGAAACTCGACCTCTATGCATGCGTTCGCCCTGTTCGTTGGTACGACGGAACGCCTTCACCAGTGAAAGCTCCTGGCGATGTTGACATGATTATCTTCAGAGAAAACAGCGAAGACGTTTATGCCGGGATTGAATGGGAAGCTGGCAGTGATGATGTCAAGCGCGTCATTGAATTTTTGCAGAACGAAATGGGAGTTGACAAAATCCGCTTCCCTGAAACATCTGGAATCGGCATCAAACCGGTGTCTCAAGAAGGAACTGCTCGTATTGTTCGTGCTGCAATGAAGTACGCTATCGAGAACGACAAGCCAAGCGTGACGTTGGTCCACAAAGGGAACATCATGAAGTTCACTGAAGGTGGATTCCGTGATTGGGGATACGCTTTGGCTAAGGAAGAATTTGGGGCCACAGAACTTGATGGAGGCCCTTGGTGCACCCTCAAGAATCCAATAACTGGTAACACCATTCTCATCAAAGACGTCATCGCTGATGCTATGCTCCAGCAAATCATCACCCGCCCTGCAGAATACAGTGTCCTTACCACCATGAACCTCAATGGCGATTACATTTCGGATGCACTCGCTGC
>JABJFP010000065.1 GCA_018662715.1 Methanobacteriota archaeon
AAGTCGGCCTGCTGTGCCGGAATTAGAATCTGTGTCAACCTTAGCGACGAGGATGTCGCGCTCTTCGGATACAGCCTGAAGTACGGGGGCAATGGCCTTACATGGGCTGCACCAAGGCGCCCAAAAGTCAACAATGACCCACTCGCTATCGTTCACTGCTGCATCATATTCGCTATCGGTAACGTTCCTTACTTCACCCATTGACTCACCAAAACGCCCTTGAGAAGACCCATTATGAGTCTTTGGACTGTTCTTGATGGCTGGAAAGGGAGCAAGCCTCATGAGACACGGCCTCTTGGATTGGGTTGAGGGATACCATGATCATTGCACCAAGTGTACTCACGGCCAACTTATCCGCACTTGCCGGAGATTGTACCGAAGCCCTTGATGCTGGCTTGAATTGGCTGCATCTTGACGTCATGGATGGAAATTTCGTCCCCAACCTCACCTTCGGCCCGCCGGTCATTCGCTCTCTTCGGGAGGCACTTGGGCCCGATGCAATTTTCGACGCACATTTGATGATTGAAAACGCCGAAGAGTCGTATCAGCAATACATCGATGCTGGGTGCAATCACCTTTCCATCCATGTTGAAGCCGTGACTCACCTTCACCGAGCGGTTACCGCAATCCGTGAAGCAGGTGCTACTGTTGGCGTTGTTCTCAATCCGGGAACACCTGTAGAAGCAGCACTGGAAGTTCTTGAAGAACTGGACCTTGTGCTCATCATGAGTGTGAACCCAGGGTTTGGAGGACAGTCGTTTATTCCCAGTGTTGAAAAGAAAATCCGTACGCTGTCTGAGGCCATCAAGGCACAAGTGGCATCCGGTGGCCGTCCCGTCCAAATTCAAGTGGATGGCGGTGTGAAAGCACACAACATCGCTATGCTCCGCGAATGGGGAGTTACCAATTGTGTAGTGGGCTCGGGCCTCTTTAATCAAAAAGCAAACGTGGCAGATAACCTCGCCATCATCCATGATGCATTGCAATGACGGAGGGGTCAACATCAAGTTGCTTGTCGTGACCTTGCTCTATCCCTTGCCTACAAATGTGAGCAGGGGCGTCTTTGTTGAAGACCATGTTAAGTTGCTACGGGAAGCAGGACATGAAGTGCGAGTTATCAATCCCCTACCGTGGATGCCAAAATTCGCAGAAGCGCGCCGATCAACTCTTGCTGGAGTCTCGAAGGCTCCACGCACTTGGGTTCGCGATGAACAGGCAATTTTTGCCCCCCGCTTCTTTGCACTGCCAGACCACCCTTATCCGTCACTAACTCGCTGGAATTTGGCCAGGAAAGCCAAGAGCATCGAGCGCTTTCTGGGTGATTGGCGACCTGACGCAATCGTTTGTCACACCTTGTGGCCAGTAGGTGTTCTCGCCGAACGGTTGGCTAAGCGTTGGAATGTTCCTTGGACTGGCGTGGTTCACGGCTACGACTTTGACGTCGCTTTGCAGGACAAGAGTCTTGGGAAACATGTTCGACGGGCCGCCGCTGATTGTGATGCCCTCGTATGTGCTACTGGACGATTGAACGGCATTGCAGCCGGTCTTTTGTCACCGCCACGAGAACTACGAACCATACCCTGTTCAACTGAAATCGGTCGGGATTGGGCGCGTGAATTGCGGTCCTGGCGAGGACGGTGGCGAAAGGATGCGTTGGATATTCTGTTTCCAGCCGACCCTCGCCGTCCTGAGAAGCAGCATCTGCTCGCTCTAGAAACAGGGGAAGAAATGGAACATCGTGGATGGGTCGTTGGAGTCACGCACCTCAAGCAACAACCCCGTCACATCGTTCACGACCGAATGATGGTTGCTGACGTGACACTCATCACCTCAAAGAGAGAAGCAGGGCCTTTGGTTGCAAGAGAATCTCTGCTCTGCGGAACTCCCGTTGTGAGCGTAGATGTTGGTGAAGTCGCAACCTATCTGCCCGAAACATGGGTGTGTGAGCCAACCCCTTCGGCACTTGCTGACGGTATCGAGGCTGCACTTCGAGAGGGTTGGACCAAGGAGGCATCTGTTCAGGAAACGCTTGCCTTTGCTTCAAACGAAACGGTCATGAAGGCGTGGAACGAATTGCTTTCAACCCTCGTGGAACAAACATGAACAACGGTAAACCGAAGACCCACCACAACGTATGGGTCACAAAACCTACGACGGCAAATGTCGTACACAGGAGCATCATGAGCCAATCGTCTCGCCGTTGGTTCACTTTCTTGAACGAACCGCTCATCACCCACGAAAGCAGAAGAAGGAAGGCTGCAGTCATGCTGCTAGCGATGGCAGCGCCGTAAAGCCGTTGAGTTGAATTTGAAGGGAGGGCAAGAATGAACAATGCGCCCAGAAGAACAGCAACTACCAGAACTATGGCGATAAATTGGGTGAAGCGCCATGAGTTTGCCCCTGCCATTAGCGCAGTGTATGTTGGCGTTGCCATGAGCGTCATTACCCAACCAAACAGCAGCACATAAAACAAGTCGATTGCGGATGCGCCATATGTGGAATCCAAATATTCTGGTGGAAACGCTATTGGGGCGAAAGTGGAGACTAAAAACGCCCCACCGAAGAGCCCTACTGGCAGTAATCCAAACGACATGTCAGCCGCTTTTTCCATTTCCCGATGGTATCGTAACTCATCATCTCTTGATGCGCCAAGTACTGGAAGTAACGCTGCCCTCATCGCTGCAGGGACTACCAAACCAGCCAACCACGCCAGTTGTGCAACGTGGAAAACGGCAGCCACCTCAACTCCTTGACTGCCTGCGATCATAAATTTTTCAATTCGCACAACATACGGAAGAACTCCAAGAGTAATTGCAAACGGTAAGGCTGCATACAAGAGCGCCTTGTTTGAAGCCCATGACGGATGAAGGTGGCTCCAATCCATTGACTCCGAATTGCTCGGCGATTGTAGCATAACCAAGACCAGCGCAAGGAGCCAGCCAACGACTGCACCTGCAAGGAAGACCGCCGTATATGCCGCGACTGAGGTACTTCCCTGATAGAAGAGGGTCAGGTAACCAATTGTGGTTACCGAACGCTCTGCGACTTTTGAAGCCGCTTCCAGGCGCGCCTCTCCCAGCACCCTTAATCCGCTTCTTGGGGCGTAAGAAGCAACGTGTGCTAGAGCAATCAGTCCAGCAAATATCAACACCGATGATGGCGGTGTGAGATTAATCCAGTCCTGAGGGTGAAGGACGAGAGCGACCAGCACAAATGGGATACTTACGAACAATTGTAAGCGGTAGATTCGCCATATTGCAGATGAAACCAATTCAGGGGCTCGGCTACCGTCCCTTGCAAGAAGCGTTGGAAGGCCTAAATCAATAACAAGGAAAAGCGAGGCAAATAGGTCAATGGCAAGGACCATCCAGCCGTAATGCTCAGCGAGTAAAGCATGTGTGAGAACGATTTGACCGATGAAGGCAAGAGCAACTGCAACCAGGTCGGCTCCAACAAGCCATCCTGCATCTCGGCCGCTTGATGGGCGTCGAGGTGGTGTTGGAGCGCCCATGTTCACTGCTGGAGTTCGTCGCTTTCAAGCCCTGCGTATATTTTTCCGAGTGGCCATCAATCCTCTACCCTCCATTCCCAAACGCTAACTTGGCCTTTTTCTCCTTCTGTGCGACCCTTCTGATGAATGAAGGGGGACTTGCGTAACGCACGCTGAAGAATGTGAGCGCGAACTTCGCGCCCTTCTTCTTCGAGGGCTGTGATAATTTCGGGGGTCGAGGCTGGCCCGTTTAGCCGCAACCAGCCTACAATCCAATTTGCTTGTTCGCGATTGGCGTTTCGCTCTTCGCTCCAACGAGATGGCCGAGCCATAGGCAAAGGTTACGCCAAGCGCTGATGAATCTTTGTAGAGTACAAGGGTTCGTTAGAACTCAAGCTGAACGGCCTTCGTCGTACATTTGGCGAAGACTGCCGTCTTGAAGCATCTCCATAGCAATGTCTGACCCGCCAATGAGTTCTCCGTTAACGAAGATTTGAGGCATGGTTGGGAAGTCTGACCAAGCACATACGGAGGGAATTGCGGCTGGACTGCTTAGCACGTTGAGTGAAGCGAAATCTTCTCCAAGTTGCTGCAATACTTGTGCCGCACGGTTTGAGAAGCCACATTGTGGCTCATTGGGGTTTCCTTTCATGAACAATACAATGGAGTGTTCATCGACGAGTGCTTGCAATTCTTCAGGTGTCCAGTTCATGTTTCTCAATCCTTGTTGTTTTGGAGGCGTCGTATGTGTACCCCTTGGCCTCCACCGTGGGGGTCAAACGCTGTATCCCCTGCAGTTTCTGCTTGGGCTGGCGTCATGCACTTGAGGTCAAGTGCGTGAATTGGATGTGGGATGTGTTCTTTCATAACGGCAAGAACTTGCTTTTGCCGTTGGAGTGGGCGCATTCCATCAAACGAAGGGGATATGATGCGCACGTGGAAATGGTCGCCTGAGCGGTGCAGGTCAATGACTTCAACAACGGCGTCTGGAACTGCTTTGAGCACTTCTGCTTCAATCCATTCGGTCCCGACCATGCTCACGCCTCAACCCTCCGTGGCGTCGCCTCTTCTTTGAATCTGCGCATGCAAATTCTTCTGTTTCAACCCTCTAGTAGCCTCTGTTAAGAGGTCCCTGTCTCAAAGTGGCCGTCCGACTGCGTAAACTTCCCAACCTTGTGCTCCAATGGCTTCAAGGTCAAGCACGCGCCTTCCATCGTACAAGATCGCAGTGTTCATATTCGAAGCCAAAGCGCTCCAATCAAGTTCAACACACACTTTGTGGGCTGTGACAAGAACAGCGAGATTGAAGCCTTTTGCTTCGCTAATATCTCCGATGAACTCCACTGAGTCTGGAAGACTCTCCTCGCTAAGGTGAGGGTCAAAAACGCCGACTTGAATGCCTCGGTTTTGGAGGGCTTCAGCCAAGGGTTCAGCAGGGGTTTCTCTGGGGTCACCAACTTCGGCCTTGTAGGACCAGCCCAAGAACAACACTTTCGTATTCTCAGCAGAGAGGCCAGCCTTCCAAAGAATGTCAATCAACACTTGAGCAACGTGGTTTGGCATAGACCGGTTGACGGCACGTGCTGCGGTAATGAGGCCTGCAGGAACGCCAACATCGGCTGCGCGTTGAATCATGTAATACGGGTCAACAGGAATACAATGCCCTCCAACTCCTACGCCCGGCGTGTAACGATGGAAGTTCCACTTGGTCGCTGCTGCAGAAAGCACATCTTCGACATCGACATCCAAAGCAGGGAAAATGCGTGCGAGTTCGTTCACGAGAGCGATGTTGATGTCGCGCTGAACGTTTTCGATGACCTTTGCAGCTTCGGCAACTTCGAGTTTCCCGACATAACGGACATCTTCTGAAGTCAATCGGCTGTAGAGTTCCACGAGCGCGTTGCCAACGTCTGGGTTTGTACATCCAATCACACGAGCGACGGAGCGAACACCATGGGCTGCATCCCCAGGATTGAACCGTTCTGGACAATATGCAATTTCAAGGTCTTCTCCGATGACAAGTCCCAATTCTTCTATGATTGGCATCCATGTTTGTGCAGTGACGCCAGGGTATACCGTTGACTCAAGAACAACAATGGTGTTTGACCCCTTTTTGATGGACTCGAACACAGCGCGCCCTGCTGCTTCAACGTATGACAAATCAGGTTTGAGGTCATGGGTGATCGGAGTGGGAACCGTGACCAATACAACATCACAGTGAGGCACGGCTTCAGGAGTCGAGGTGGTAATGTTCCATCGCTCAGTTCCTGGCCCAGGGACGATATCGTCCACATCGGGGTCGCCGGTAGGGTTTTTCCCAGCCAGCACCAAATCTACGGTACGCTGAGAAACGTCAACTCCCCAGACTTCAAAGCCTGCATCGTGGAAACCAATTGCTGTTGGCAGGCCAACGTATCCGAGGCCGATGATACCCACCTTCGTCTGGCCGTCGGCAATTTTGTCGGCGAATGCACGTAACACGTCCATGTTATGCGGTCAAGACTCTCCCCCATTGAAGGTAGCGGTGTATCTAGTGCTGAATCCATCAGAAAAACAACGATGGATGCTACGCCATCACGATTGAATTACCCCAAATGAATAGGACAATAGCGTCGCCTTTATGTGGAGTTGCGGTTCAAGGCAATCATATGTCTCAAGTTGACGGTGATGATGGACTCACACCGCTTTGGGGTAAACGGAGTTTGCATCGACTTCCATTCATTGTTTTGAAAGACCTATACTCTTCAAGGCATTTGCTTAAATTATTGATT
>JABJFP010000292.1 GCA_018662715.1 Methanobacteriota archaeon
ATAGAGGATTCCATTTACAGAGCAAAGCTTACGATACGGTAGGAAAGCTTGATACTGACGGAAATCAGCGCCTAGAAGTGGCGTTTAAGGCTTGGGGCAGGCTTGGTAACTGCACTGTTGACGGAAAAATGACTTGGGTTGACGCGCAAAAGCTAGCAATTGAGTCTTTGGCGCGTGATGGTGAGGTTTTTATTGTTAAGCATCGAGGAGCTTCGTTAAAAGACAGCTTTGCAATAGAATTTATTGAGCCGGATCAAGTAGACGAGCAGAAAAACGAGAGATTATCCAACGGCAATGAAATACGCATGGGTGTTGAGCTAGACAAGTTTAAAAAACCTGTTGCCTACCATGTTTTGAGTTATCATCCTGGTGATTACGATTACACAACGTCAGGAAAGTCTACAAAGCACACAAGAATCCCTGCTGATCGAATGATTCATTTGTTTAAGATTAACAGAGCTGGGCAGACGCGAGGAGAGCCTTGGCTAGCATCAAGCATAAGCGCACTAAAGCAGCTTGGAGCTCTTAGAGAGGCCGCTATAATCAATGCTCGAATTGGTGCGTCTAAGATGGGCTTTTTTACCTCTCCTGCTGGTGATGGATTTGTTGCTGATGACCTAGATGGAAGCATGCCTATTATGGATGCTAGCCCTGGAACATTTCACCAGCTTCCAAACGGTGTAGACTTTAAGACGTTTGACCCTCAGTATCCAAATAACGAGTTTGACCCGTTTCATAAGTCTGTTTTGCGAGGAATCTCTGTTGCTATGGGTGTTGGTTATACGACCCTTTCTGGGGATCTTGAGGCGACCAGTTACAGCTCAATACGCCAAGGAGCCTTAGAAGAGAGGGATAACTACAGAAACTTACAGCAGTTTATGATTGAGCATTTTTATTCTCCTATCTTTGGCGCCTGGCTGGGTAGCGCGATGGAGTTAAATACATTTGGCATACCTGTCAGGCAGTTTGACAGATTCTATGAGGCTTGCCAGATTCGCGGTAGAGCGTGGTCGTGGGTTGACCCGCAGAAGGAGATGACTGCGGCTGTAATGGGGCTTAAAAACGGCATTCTGAGCCTTCAGGACGTTGCTGCTAACTACGGTAAGGATGTTGAGGAGCTTGTATCGCAAATCGCTAGAGATAGAGACACAGCAGAGCAGTTTGGGGTTAAGTATGCTCTTGAGCCGTTTGGAGCAAACCTAAATGCTGTTAATCCTGATATAATTGGGGATGATGATGCCGAAGTATAAAGGCAAGGAGATTAACACTCGTCCTACTGATGGCATGGTTTCAGAGGCTAAGAAGGGATTGGCTTGGCGCAAAGAGCATGGTAGAGGTGGCACAGAAGTTGGTGTAGCCCGTGCTAGAGATATACAGAACAGGAAAGAGCTTTCGTTTGATACGGTTAAACGAATGCACTCTTTTTTTGCTAGGCATGAAGTAGACAAGAAAGCAGAAGGATTTAAGCCAGGCGAAGAGGGATATCCATCCGCAGGCCGAATAGCTTGGGCTTTATGGGGTGGAGATGCTGGATTTTCGTGGTCGCGAAGAATCGCTGGCCAAATTGATGATGATAGAAGTGAAGAGGCTGTAAACATGGACAACGAAGTCGAAGTAGAAGAGGTTGTCGTATCCGCTGACGAAGAGCGTTCTGTGGAAGTTGCTGAAGAAGCTGTTGAAGGGGCTGTTGAGGAATCTGTGGAGAACGCAGAAGTAATTGAAGAGCGCCAAGTAGTCGAAGTGCAGCATAGAGCAATGGAAATGGACATGTCTCCTATCAATGAGGATAAGAGAACTGTAAGTATCGCAATCTCAAGCGAAGAGCCTGTAGAGCGATCATTTGGTAAGGAAATATTAGATCACACTGAGAACTCAATTGATTTGTCGTTCTTAGCTAGTGGTCGAGCGCCGCTGCTTTTGGATCACGATCCAGAGAAGCAGATTGGTGTAGTAGAATCAGTAGAGCTTGACGGAAAGTCGCGTAGACTGCGCGCTAAGGTTCGTTTTGGAAAAGGCGAGCTAGCCCGTGAAGCATTCTCTGATGTTGTTGATGGAATTAAAGCCAACATTTCCGTTGGTTACTCTATTAGCAAGATGGACAGAGACAGAAATGACAAAAACACATATCGTGCAACGTCATGGAAGCCTGTAGAAGCAAGTTTGGTGTCTATACCTGCCGATATGACAGTTGGCGTAGGGCGGTCGAGCGAACCTTCACAAAAACCCGTAATTAAAACTTCATTTGTTGAGGAAAATACTATGTCAGAAGTTGATATTGAAGCGGTAAAAGCTGAAGCACAGCAATCCGCACAACGTAACGCCGCTCAGATTGTTGAGCTAGGCTCTCGTCACAAGCAAGGTGAAATGGCTCGCAAAGCAATTGCTGAAGGCCGTAGCATCGAAGAGTTCCGTGGCGAACTGTTAGAAAAGATCGGTTCACAACGCGCCCTAGAAGATCAGGAAGTTGGAATGACCCGTCAAGAAGTTAAGAAGTTTAGCCTGGCCCGCGCCGTAAACGCTCTTGCTAACCCAACTGATCGTCGCGCTCAAGAAGCGGCTGCTTTTGAGTTTGAGTGTTCACGAGCTGCTGCCGACCAGTATGGCACAACTGCACAGGGCATTATGCTTCCTGCTGAAGTTCTGCGTACCTGGAAGCGTGACATGAACAGCGGCGATGACTCTGCTTTGTTCAGTGATGACTTCCGTGGCGGCGACTTCATTGACGCACTTCGCAATCAGTCTTCTGTTATGCAGGCTGGTGCTCGTATGCTTGGTGGCCTGTCTGGTGACGTTAAGATCCCCAAGAAAACTGCTGCTTCTACTGCTGCTTGGATCAGCACTGAAGGTGGTGATGCTTCAGAAAGCGAAATGACTGTAGGTCAGGTGTCTTTGACTCCTAAGACTCTCGGTGCATTCACTGACGTTACTCGCCAGCTTTTGATTCAGTCTAGCCTGGACGTAGAAGGCCTGATCCGTGACGACCTCAGCCGCGCTTTGGCAATTGCCATCGATAAGGCCGGTCTGGAAGGTACAGGAGCTTCTGGTCAGCCTACTGGCATCCTAAGCACTTCAGGTGTAAACACAGTGGCTAACTTTGCTGGTGCTAACCCAACTTTTGCTGAGGTTGTTTCTCTGGAAACTGCTGTTGCTGAAGATAACGCCCTGCAAGGAAACTTGGCTTACATCATGCCTGCTTCTATGTATGGTGCTTTAAAGACTACTGAGAAAGCCTCTGGCACTGCTCAGTTTGTTGTAGAGCCCGGTGGAAGCATCAACGGCTATCGTGGTATCGTATCGAATCAGGCTACTTCTGGTAACCTGTACTTCGGTAACTTCGATGACCTGTTGATCGGTATGTTTGGCGGTCTTGATCTTACTGTTGACCCATACACTATGTCTAAGAGCGGAACTATCCGTCTGGTTGCTCTGCAATCAGTAGACATGGCTGTACGTCACGCTGTAAGCTTTGCTTTCGGTAACGATGGCGCGTAATTAGTCGGGGGGTTTCGGCCCCCCTTCTTTACTCAAGCTGGTTCTAGCAGCCAGCTTAACTAAAGGAGCAGATTATGAAGTTCGAAGTTATAAAAGGCTGTGTTATTAACGGTCAAGGATGCAAGGCCGGAGACGTCATTGATCTGGATGACGCAGGCACTATTAACTCGTTAATGGGTATATCTAGGATTATTCCATACTGTGAGGCTGAGACGGTTTCTGACCGCAGTGTTGGCCTGAGTGGGGATCAGCCCAAGAAGAGAAGCAAGAAGAAATACTAATGGTGGAAACCGCTGACGACAGATTAATCATGCTTTCTGACTTTGGTGAGCAGATTACATATAGCCCTATTGGTGGAGACTCTAAGACAGTCACTGCTATATTTGATCAGGTGTACGAGTCTGTCGAGGTTGGAGGCTCTGTACCAATTGCAATGAGCCAGCCAAGATTGACGCTAAGGACGGCAGATGTAGAGGGCGTAGAAGAGGGAGACGGCTTTGTTGTTAGATCCTTAACTTATGCTGTTACAATTGTCATGGCAGACGGTACTGGGATAACTGAAATCGCTCTAGAGGCTCAATAATGGCTCATGTTAGAAAGCTAATTAGAGATAACGTAAAGACGGCTCTTACTGGGTTAGCTACGACTGGAAATAGGGTTTACCAGAGCAGAGTTTATCCTCTAGCGGCGGCAAAGCTACCAGGGCTTCTTGTTTACAGCCGAGATGAGGCTACTCAGTATCAGACTATAGGCTTGCCTAGGTTGCAGCTTAGAACGGTATCTTTTACCGTAGAGGCATACGTTAAAGGCGTGTCGGGTTATGACGACACACTTGATCAGATATGCTTAGAGGTAGAGGAGGCTTTATATACAAATTCATCGCTGGGAGGCTATGCGTCAGACGTTATGGTCACTAGTTTTGAAGCAGATTTTAATGGTGACGGCGATCAGCCTATAAGTCGGGCGACCCTTACTATTGAAGTACAGTATCAAGCATTAGAGAATAATCTTGAGGCTGTTGTTTAGTGGCGATTTTCGCTGACGTTAATTAACGCGCTATGGCGCTTAGAGGTATTTTAAAATGGCAACATATGTTGGTAAGAACGGCGCGGTATACAATGGTGCAAATGCTATCGCTGAAATTAAAGATTGGTCTTTAGAAACTACTGCTGAAGTAGTGTCAGATACCGTAATGGGAGATTCCTGGGTAAGCAACAAGCCGACCCTGAAGTCGTGGACTTCTTCGTTCAATGCTATCTGGGATGACGCTGATTCTAACGGTCAATTAGCTCTTGTCGAAGGCGCGGAGCTAACCATAAACCTGTACCCTACCGGAAAAACTACTGGTGAGGTTGAGTGGTCTGGAGCTTGCATCGTTACATCTGTAAGCAAGACAGCGGCGGTTGACGGTCTAGTTGAGGCATCGTTTTCTGTTACTGGTAACGGAGCGTTAAGCACTGGGTCTGTCGCTTAATGGGTAAGTTAATTGAAAGCGCGGTAGCGCACTTCAGCCAGAAAGAGATAAGAGAATTGAAAATAGTTGAGTGGGAAACCACTCTCTATTCAAAGAACCTTTCTTTGGAAGATAAAGCAAAGTGGATGACTAGGGCGGATGGCGATAGCTCTGATTACTTGGTCTACGCCGTCATCTTTGGGGTCACTGATTCTGAGGGTGAGCCTGTATTTGACATAGGCGATAAGCACAAGCTTAAAACCAAGGTTGATCCTGAAATCTTATCTAAAATTGCTAACTTTGTATTAGGCATTTCTGAGCAAGAAGAGGACGTTGAGGGAAACTAATAAATGATCAAGGTGATACGACAGAATTGTACTGGATGTACTTTCTTGCGGAGCATCTTGGTCAACCCCTCTCGACAATATTAGAAATGACCGCTTCTGAGTTTCAGCATTGGCTGGCCTACCTAAAGATTAAACAGGATATGCAAAATGGCAGCAAAAAATAAAGTCCTAATTGAAGTCGATGCTAAAGACTCTACGGCTCCTACACTCAGGAATTTAAATAATAATCTGAAGAAAACTGCTGAACACGGCAAAAAGGTCGATAAGCAGTTTCGGATGATTCGTGGCGGAATGGGACAAATGGGTCACCAGGTCCAGGATGTCGCGGTCATGTTACAAAGCGGTCAAAACCCGCTTATCATTTTAGGGCAGCAGGGTTCTCAGGTTGCCTCTTTGTTTGGTCCTCAAGGTGCAATAATCGGTGCATTCCTAGCTGTTGGTGCGGCTATCGGAACAAGTATGCTTCCTGCCTTCTTTAAGGCATCTGAAGCGACAAAGGAGCTTAAAGAGGCTAATGAGGACTTAATTAGTTCATTTGACGATCTTGGCAAAGCTCAGAAAGCATATGCTAAAACTATGGCTGCAAAAAAGATATTAGAGCATCAAGAGGCAATAGACGAATTAAATGAAACTGACAGAAGAAGAGGGGTTACTTTAGCTAAAGGATTCTTAGCCCAACGAGAATATAATGAGTCATTAGAGGATTATCAAGAAAGAATACAAAAGTTAGATTCTGACTTGGCGTTTCATCAAAAAAGAATAGATGAAATTACGTCTGCGACTGATGGAACAACAGGCGAAACAGAAAAGCTTATTGAGTCGCTTACTGCTGAAGCGGCGGCACTAGGAAAAACAAAGGATGAAGTAACGAGGCTTTCTCAGGCATATATCAACGCAACTCCTGCTAACCAAGCAATTATAGATCAGCAGCTAGAAAAGATTGCTCATTACGATGAAATTGTAGCTGGCATAGAAGCAGAGCAAAAAGCACTTGATAAAGCCGCCAAAGAAACCGAAAAGAGAAATAAGGATTATCAAAAGGGGGAAGAACGACTCAGAGACTTTTTCTTTAAAGAGAATGCAAGGAAAGAAGCTTCAGACATTAAGAGAGCCAACGACGAAAAAGAAAGAGAACAGGATTTATATGCTTTTTTCCAAAAGCTTAACGACAAAAAAATTGCCGATGAGAAAAGAGTACAGGACGCAATAACCAACTTAAAACTAGCAAGTATAGATATGGCCAGTAATACAGTAGGTCAGCTTGCAGATATTGCAAAAGAAGGTTCAGCAGAAGCTAAAGTATTGTTTGCAATGCAAAAAGCGTTAGCAATAGCGCAGATACTTGTAAGCACTGAGCAAGCAGCTATAGCGGCAGGCGCACAAAGCGCAGCTATTGGCGGGGTGATCGGATTCCTAAGTTCAGCAGCGACAATTAAAGCTATGGGGTACGCATCTGCGGGCATCGTAGCAGGGCAAACATTAGCATCATTTGAAGGCGGTGGTTTAACAGGCTCTGGTGTTCGTTCTGGCGGCATGGACGGTAAGGGTGGTAGGTTGGCCATGGTTCACCCTAATGAAAAAATTACTGATCTTCACAAAGGCCAAGCTAGGTCAGGGAATGTCAGCGTAAGCTTTAACATTCAGGCCAACGACACGAGAGGATTTGATGAGCTCTTACAGTCTCGTAGAGGACAAATCGTATCTATGATAAATAGGGCTATTAATGACAGAGGAAGGAGTTCATTAGCGTGAGTGGATCATTGCCGACCAGTCCAGGTTTTTCAAGTATAAATACTAGAGTTAAACATTATAATATGTTTAGCGAGAGCCTTAATGGTAGAATACAGGTTAGAAGTTTGGCCTCTTCACGAAGAGAATTTACGCTAGTTTTTCCGCCAATGAACAAGTCTGAATTTGAGCCTATATACGAGTTTATCGATAGTCAAAATGGAATGCTTGATACTTTTACAATAGACATTCCTGACCCGACTACACCAGGTAACAATGAAACAGTTACTGTTAGGCTTGCATCGGATGTGCAAGAATTTGACGTTGGGAATGACTTTTTATATAGTTTTGAGATTGATGTAATTGAGGTAATTTAATGTCCAGAGGTATCAATGCAACAACCAAGGCGGCATTGCAAACCGATGGATTCAAGCTTGCAACCCTTATCCAGATAGACTTTCCTGCTAGGGGAGTAAATCCTGCATTCTCTAAGAAAATCACAAACTTTGGCTCTGACCTTACAGCTACAATGGGAACATTTACGTCTAGCGGGCATATATTGGGCATAGGAAATGCGTCAGAGACTTCATCGCTTCGAGTAAACTCGCTTAACCTAATTCTTTCTGGGGCTGATAGAGAGTACATAACTCTTTTTCAGGAAGAGCATTATATGAACGCGAGATGCGTGATATGGAGAGCGGTGATAGACAACTCCAATGCTATTGTTGGAGATCCTTTTCTGTATTTTGACGGAAGAATAACAGGGTATAGTCTTAACGACGATGAGTCTTCTAGTGAGATAGATGTTGAAATTGCTAGTCACTGGAAAGACTTTGAAAAGGTTATAAACAGAAAGACTAACACTAACTCTCAGCAAGTTCATTTCCCGACAGACTTAGGATTTGAGTTTTCCTCGTCAACTGTTAAAGACCTTAAATGGGGACGTAAGTAATGGCTTTTGATCCGTTTACTATCTACGCAATAATAACTGCTGTATCGGCAGGCGTTTCTTATGTGCAGGCTAGAAAAGCCCAGAAGATGGCTAAAAAGCAAGCTGATGAAATGTCGGGAGTTCTTGCAAACAAAGAGTCCAACATAGAGCCTATTCCTGTTATTTATGGAGAGCGCAGGGTTGGCGGCGTTCGAGTTTACATGAAGACGCACGGCCAAACTAAAAACGAATATTTAACAATGGCTGTTGTGCTTGCAGAAGGAGAGATTAATAGCATCTCTGACCTTCGCATTGACGACATCCCTATTACTGATCCTAGGTTTTCTGGGCTTTTTAATTATGAGTATAAGCTAGGCTCTGATACGCAAACAAAAAGCACTGTTCTTGCTGGATCAAGCCCTTCTGGGTGGACTGACAACCATAAGCTTAGTGGCGTTGCATATATTGCTATTAGGCTTAAATGGGACCAAGACGTATTTTCTGGAATACCTGACATTACTGCGGTCGTTAAAGGCAAGAAGATATATGACCCAAGGCTTGACTCAACAGTAAGCGGCGGCAGTGGATCGCATAGAGCGGATGACTCGTCTACTTGGGCTTGGTCCGATAACCCTGCACTGTGTATTAGAGACTATTTAACCAACAGAAGGCATGGTAAAGGCTTGCCGGAATCGGCTATAGATACTGCTGGCTTTATGAGCGCAGCCGATGATTGCGACAACTTTACGGTAACTCCTTATTCTGGAGGCCCTTCTAGCCATAAAATATTCAAGACAAACGCTGCGATAGATACTGGTAAAGAATTGTTCGACAATGTTCAGGCGCTTCTTTTGGGTTGCAGAGGGTTCTTGCCGTTCACGAAAGGAAAATATTCTTTAAAGATCGACCAGTCTAGCAGCTCACAGCTAAACCTTACGACTGACAATATAATTAGTGGGTTAAGCATTGCTGCCCCCAGCAAAAGTGAAAAGTTTAATCGGGTAGTCGCAAAGTTCCCGAATCCTTCAGCAAGCTGGCAACCTGACTCTGTTACTTGGCCTAATCCAGAATCAGGCAACGCATCAGAGGCCGCATCTGCGAGTGCATTTTTAAGCGAAGATAATGATGAGATTCTTTCTGAAGAGATAGATTTCGAGTCAACAACTGATATTTATGCCGCTAGAGACTTAGCAAGAATTATATGTCTGCGATCTAGGGCTGGTACAACCGTAACTTTGCGAGCCAATTCAGACGCTTTAGACTTGGCTGTTGGTGATGTAGTTCAAGTTACTCACCCTACCCCTGGCTGGACTAACAAAAAGCTCCAGGTCCAAGAGATGGTGATCAATTATGATGGCACTGTTGACCTTACTCTTCTTGATTATGACGCGACTATTTATGCCTACGAGATAGCCGAAGAAGAGCTTGTATATCCTGATGCCGACCTTCCAGACCCTAATGATCCGCCGCTTGCTCCGCAAAATGTTTCGGCTGCTCCTGAAGTATTCGTAAACCGTGATGGCATACAGTTACCGCAGATTGCCGTTACATGGGATGACCCGGAAGACGCATTTATCGATCATTACTTAGTAAAATGGAAACATTCAGGGGCATCTGTATATAAGACTGCAACCACTAAATCATTGTCTTTTGATATTGGCGGAATAAAAAACGGGAATACTTATAACGTAGTGGTTCAGTCGGTAAATACGATTGGCGTATCAAGCTCACAATCATATTCGCCTGATGCCGTTATTCCGTCTACCGTGGCAACCGATATAAGAATATATGCCGGTAACGAAAATGCCCAAGGCTCTAACTTTTACGTTGACGCAACTGGCAGGGCGGTAGCTAGAGATATAACCATATACAGAACTGATGGTTCTATTCTGTTAAGCTCTAGCGAAGGCTTTACTGATGAAGCACTGACGCAGATTAGTACGGTAACTGGTACTCCTGTAACTACCCTATCGAACAGCCTGTTAGATGACGCTGACGTAGAAACTATTATTCTAGTCGCTGAGACTGACCTGACTATTAAGGCAAAGCTAAACAGTGCTTTCTTTGGCAGTTCTACAGTGTCCGGGGCTGACGCTCTCGCAGATATTCCTGAGAACTTTACTCTTAAAATTCTCTACAAGGAACAGAGCGCGCCAAGCTATACGCAGTTAGCAAGCCAGACGTATACCAGAACAACTGGAACACCTACAGCTACTCAGTACCAGGCGGATACTAGCGTATTCGAGTTCGGCTCAGAGGTTAATGCCTACGCATTTATTACCAGGTC
>JABJFP010000066.1 GCA_018662715.1 Methanobacteriota archaeon
AACTTCGGCGACGACTTGAGCGACTGCTGTTGTTGAACCCTGACCAATATCGGCTGCTCCGGTGTGAACGGTAACACCCCCGTCCATATCGACTTGTATGTGAACGGTAGCGTGTGGGAAATTCTTCGGGTCCCAATGAATAGGGAGACCGGATCCTGAAATGAAGAAGCCACAACCGATTCCGATTCCCTTGCCCAGAGGGAGTTGCCTGAATTTATTATCCCAATCCGACCCTTCACGGACCCGTGTAAGGGCTTCCCTCATACCGTTTGAGGTAATGCGAAATCCACTGATGGTTCGGCTATGTGGGGGAAGAAGGTTAGCCAGTCTGAGGTCGATCGGGTCAACAGCCATCTGTTCGGCCATTTCATCCAATCCAACTTCAACCGCACAACGGGTATTCACTGCACCGTGACCTCGCATTGCCCCAGATGCCGGTTTATTGGTCCAAACACGAGCGCCAGTATAATGGAACGAGCCCAATTCGTAAGGAGCAGTTGCGAGCACGCCGTTGTAGTATGAGGTGACGTGTCCGAAAGAGGCAAAACCCCCGCCGTCAATGAGAGCGTCGATGTCAAAGCCGGAAATTCGTCCTTCTTGATCAGCCGTCATTTTCACATCAATATGAGACGGATGGCGACCACGATTAATCCAGTAAACCTCTTCCCGGTCAAAGGTAATTCGGATGGGAACACCTGCTTTGCGGGCTAAAATCGCAGCACACATCTCGTGAGGGAACGGGTCCGACTTCCCGCCAAAACCACCACCGACAAAGGTTCGTACGACGTTGATTTGATGCATGGGGACGTCAAGGACGGTTGAAAGGGCTCGGTGTGTGTAATGAGGGACTTGCTGCGGGGTATACAATTGCAACCTGCCGTTTGGGTCCCAATGTGCTACGACAGCGTGAGGTTCGGTAAATCCATGATGAACCCCCGCCATGGTCCATGAGCCATGCGATGCAGCGTGGGGCGCTTTAACTAAAGAGCGGTCACCAAATTCTTGGAAAACTCTCTTCTGTACGTTGGTTCGTGCCAAATGGTACTTGCCTCGCCAGTGAATGGGTTCATCGTGGTCTTCTAGACCCTTCTTTGGGTCAAAAACCGGTTCAAGAAGTTCCCATTCAATGTCAAACAAAGATAGGGCTTGGATGGCTGTGGCTTCGTCAACGGCAGCTACGCAAGCAACTAAATCACCAACGTGGCGAACTTTGTCAACCGCCATAGCGTGTTCGTCTTTTGTTACTGGAAGAACACCAAATCGGTTCGGTGCGTCTTCTCCTGTCGCAACAGCAAGAACACCAGGAAGTGCTTCTACACGAGTGGTGTCAATGGATTTGATTCGTGCATAGTGGTGCGGTGAGCGAAGAATTTTCCCGATGGCCTCACCTTGAAGGCGGACATCGTCCCCGTACCATGCTTGCCCGGTAACTTTCGCATTTGAATCAACCAAAGCCATTGGCTTTCCAACAGCTGTTCCCGTACGGTCCCGGTCGTGTATGTGGTCACCTGCTGGCTTAGGCTCGCGGCCACCAACAGTTTCAGGAATAAAATCCAAATCGCGAGGGCGCATTTCAGGGTCGGAACCACCGGAGCCTGGCGGGGGGAAAACCTGCTTCCCTGCTACACGTTTGCCATCTCTACGCTGGTCGCCTTTACCGGAGCCAGGTTGTTGACGATAACTTCCCATAACAATCACTTCGCGTGCCCTGGAGGCATTGTTGGGTCTTCGGGCCCCGATGGATGAGGGTCCGGATGAGGGTCGCTAGCAGGAGAGGATGCTTCCCCTTCGCCACGATGCAATACTGCGGCTGCCTCAATGGAATCAATGATTTGTTGGTATCCTGTACACCGACATAGATTTCCTTCGATGGCTTCAGCGATTTCATCCCGAGTAGGATTGTTGTTTTCATTGAGCAATGCTTGAGAAGCGATCATGAAGCCAGGCGTACAAAATCCACATTGAGAACCTCCGTGGGTTGCAAAGCAGGTCTGTATTGGAGTGAGATGGGCACCTTCCGAAAGGCCTTCAACGGTCAAGATTTCCGTGTCTTTTACTTGTCCTGCAAGAGTCAAACAGGATAATTTTGGAACGCCATCAATCATGACTGTGCAGCAACCACAAGTACCGAGGTCGCATCCTCTCTTGACGCCTAATGTTCCGACTTTATCTCTCAATACGTCAAGCAATACAGCGTTGGAGGGAGCGAGAACTTCAACCGGCCGTCCGTTAACAACACCCGACCAACGTTCGCTGGTTGCAGGGGGGGTCATTGTGATGTGTTCTTTGCCAACCATGCTCGTCCCTGCCCATCCGTTAGCGTCCCACTCTTTGATAATTCGGGGTCGTATGTTTCAAAAAACCCCTTGCTTACTCCTCTTGAAGCCATTTTGAATTTGCCGAGGGGTTTCTGCAATCCGACTCCGCTTCTTCCAAAGCGTTTCGAAGTACCAACCCATGGTAAACCTTGATTCTCTTTTCTTTGACAAAGGTATTCACGATTTTTTCTATTTCATTCAACTCCTCAATAGTCATTGCAAGTTCAATACGATTCAAACAACGCATGAATTCATTTCGTCGGGAAAAGAAAACGCCAAGGTACACTGGAATCAACAGAAGCGGGATGACCAATTCTTCAAACACGATTTCCATAACACCCGAGACTGAAAACTCCATGCTGTCAGCGTGGTATTCAAGACTGAATGATTCCCCACTCAAACCGCCGGCATAGAAGATACCAGTATTGAGGCCAAAATAGAGCGTGAAAGGAGTTTCATCCTCATCAAAAATATCTGAACCTCGGTCAAGTTCCACATCATCAGGCCAACCGTCGTTATCGTTGTCATGGTCCAAGACATCCGGAATGGTATCTTGGTCGGAATCCAATGGTGTAGATTCAGCGTTATAGGGGTCGTAGAGAATTGTGCCTGATGATGCTGACCTTTCCATTTCATTGCGGATACCGTCACCATCCGCGTCATCATCGTATTCATCAGGCATGAAATCTCCATCAAGGTCTGAGCATCCTTTCAAGCGGATACGACTCTTTCCATAGATATGGGGACAATTATCAGAAAGCTTGTGGAGGCTTTGGTCTGCATAACCATCACCGTCTCCATCCGACCAAATAACAGGGTCTTCAGGCCAAACATCAACTTCATCCCCTACGCCATCTCCATCCATGTCAGGATCAGCAACGTCACCAATGCCGTCACCGTCAAGGTCACGGTGTTCAGTTTCGTTGTCGGGGAAGGCGTCAGCCCCCATGGAAGCATTCCATGAAGAATCAGGGTCGGACCATCCGTCACCGTCTGTATCCAAGCAGCCCACTCGGTCCATCGACGAGTCACCTTCTACCTCGCAAACCGCTGTTGAATCTTGAGCCCCCACGCCAGTGGGGATGAGCAATAAAAACAAAGAGAAAATGCACATATGCGCCGTCCCCCATTGTTTCATGGAGACGGCTAAACGACCGCCCATATTGCTTTATTGTATCCGACCACACCGGAAAGGTTTCTAAAAGGAGCAAGGGCCCCCAGCGACCATGAAACAATTTGCAATCATGATAATCATGCTTCTCTTCAGTGGCTCTCTTGCTGGCTGTACCTCTGACGAGACCGAGGAAGTACAGGCCTTCCCAGCATTCTCATCAGTAGCAGATGATCAAGAGATTTATGACAACGCCAGAATGGAAGGCGGGGCTTACATCGTCGTATTTTCAGCCGAATGGTGTAATAGCCCATGCTTTACCACCATGCATGCAATTTGGTCTGCCCAAGCAGAACTTCCAGTCCTGGTGATGTCTACCGACCCTGCCGAAAATGCAACCGGCGTTACACTCGCAGAATGGCATGAATCCGCCGATGCTCACGATGATGATGGTGATGAAACAGGAGTCACCCTCACCACTTATGCCTTCATGAAAGGGCATGAGGCAGGAAAGATTCTCGGTATTGACAAACCTGGTTCAGTCGTATTTGTCAATGCTGACGGTGAAGTCACTTACCTTCACGAAGGCAGAATGGATGACTCGGCTAAAATTTTGCAACGATGGGCAGATGCTACAGCCTGAAAGTTTCATTGAAGTTTAGCTTCTTCAACCAAAATTGCTTCGATGTCTTCGTCCGGCACTGAGTCGGACCACTTGAATCGCTCAACTTCTGTTGCCTCTTCCGATTTGTTGAGGGCGAGCATGACCAAGGGAACCAAGATAATCCCGAGAATCATTCCAGCGATGCCAACAAGAACGGTACTTCCTGAAAACATTCCATCGCTTTCTTCGGTTAAACCATCTTTGTCAACATCCATCAACATAATGTCTGCTGTGATGATCGGAGTCGAGGAGAAATTCGTTTCGCCAGTCTCCATGAGACCACGAATGGAGATGGTATGATTCCCTTGAAGTTCTACACCGGGAAGATGCTCAATCTCATGAACGATATCAAGGACCTCTAACTCGAAAGCCTCTGTATGCTCGTAAGAATGAATGTTCGTCCAATCATCAAGCAAATGGTTGCTTCGCCATTGAATGGTTTCAACGCCCTCTGTAATGGTGAATTCAAGTGAATCACCATTGGTCATGTGTACGCGATTATCAGGCCCGGAGGACGTTTCCATAGCGAGAGTCACGCTGTTATCAAAGGAATAATCCTGTTCTGCCGCTTCCATAACAGCATCAAGCGCACGAACTTCTCCGTGGCCGTAGACGTTATTCTGACG
>JABJFP010000067.1 GCA_018662715.1 Methanobacteriota archaeon
AATAGGATTTGTAGTCGTCATGGGTGGAATCACATGGCTCAATCGGATGCTCAACCTATCAACCTCTGGCCGGTGGACAACAATTGCTCTCCTCGCAATCACACTCGCACCGGTTGTTGTTCAAATTGACCAACTTGTGGCGACAATTGCAAACCTCTTCCTTGCGGAAAACATGGAGCCCTTCATCCCAATCGATTACAGTTACTTTTGGTTTGGAATTGTCTTCACACTTGGATTCTGGGGGGCCACATGGTTTTACCAGCGAAGTTTCTCTTACGCAGTGACCACAAACGCCGTGATTTTCCAACATTCGTTTATGCTTTCTCGATCCCATCGACGCATTCTCTTTGACCGTATTTCTGAAGTCATGGTCGAACGAACCCCCATGGGTACAATGCTTGGATATGCCACGGTAACCATAATGACTGATTCTGGAATAGGCCTTGTGGACGAAACCGTCGGCATCAGCGCAGGCTCAGCAGCTGGTGGTTCAACCGAGAAAGCCGGCGACTCAAGTGCAACCAAAGTTCGAAAGAGCTTGTTCAAGCGTGTTTTTGCATTCCTAAGTTACCAGCGCACATCTCGTCGTGTTGACCCAGATCCAAAGCATTGCTTTTACAAAATCCGCAAGTGGGATAATGTGAAATTGATGCTCAACGAGATGCACAAGAAACATTCCTCATCGAACCTTCTTGAAGACCTGAAGAGCGCCATCACTAACGAAGACGCTTGAATGCTTCAAGCGAGGCTTGAAAAGTACTGTGCCCTACGCAGGGCCACGAGATGGTTAAGATGTCAGAAGAATTACTCCAAGGCCCCATTGAAATGTTCAGTAACGGTGACCTTGATGGTGCGCTTGCGGACTTAGAATTGAAAATTAAAGACCATGCTGACGTTCCAGAACTCCACCACATGTGGGCTGAGTTTGCAAACATGAAGAATACTGAAGCTCAAGACGATGTCATCGCTGGCCGGAAAATCATGAAAGCATACAAAACCGCAATGGATCTTGATGAAGAAAACATGGAATACATTGCAGACTTCGCTTCCTTTGCCCTTGAATGCCGTCGAATTCCGGTTGCAGTTAAGGAATTTCAACGCTATGCACGACGCCTAGAACTCGAAGACATTCCCGTTGATGAAATCCTTTTCACTGCAAGCAGAAATCTTGTTGATGCTATTGAAGTCATGGACCCCTCTCGAAAGAACGCCATGGTCCAACCCTGGCTTAAGCAGGCCCTTCAATGGGCAGTTGGAGCACTTGGCTACTCTGTTGAGGAAGCTATTGAAACCCTAGGCTCCGAAGAATGAGGTGCTAAAGGTGGCCTCGACGGTTCGCCTCTTTTTTCGCATAGGTTACCTTGGAGATGCTTTTCATGGTAGCCAAATTCAGCCAGATGTTCGTACCGTCCAAGGCGAACTGATCAATGTATTTCGCTCCCTCAAGTGGTTGGATAAGGACAATGAGGAGCACCTTCTTGTCTTATCGAGCCGAACGGACGCAGGTGTTCATGTTCGGGTGAACGGTGGGATTGTGACTCTTGATAGAGAACTTTGGAACGCCCTTACCCCCAAGAAAATGATACGAGCAATTGACGACCGTTTGGACAAAAATATCGCATTTTTGACCGTAGAAGAAGTAGAAGAGGATTGGAATCCACGCATGGCGGCGTTCCGAGTCTACAGATACAGGCTGGAGGGGATGGAATTTTGGAAAGCCCCTGATGTTGAGAAGTTTAACTCATGGCTTCAGTGTTTTGTGGGAACCTATGACGCACGAAATTTTGCTCGCTTGGAAGAAGGAAAAAACCCAATGCGAACAATTCTCAAGGCAGAACCTTGGATTGACAATGGACGCTTGATCGGTTTCGAATTGACCGGAGAGGCATTTTTGTGGAATCAGGTGAGACGAACTGCGAATGCCCTCTTCCGTTTGGCCATCGGAGAATTGACCCTTGAACAAATTGTTGAGGCCATAGAAGAACCGATGAAGCCCGTTGATTTTGGCGTCGCACCACCTGAATGGCTCGTATTGTGGGGTGTTTCATGGGATGAATTCCCACTCCCCGAATCGAGCCACAGTACCTCTTTGTCTGCTCCACCGACTGGAAGAACTGCTGAGAGAACCCGCCGTTCTCGCTGGCAACGTGCTGCACAACATGAGGTCAAGACCATGCTCTACAGTGAATGGGCTACAATTGGAACTCTTCCGGTAAGTTATCACAACTCACGGGAGTGAAAGCGTGACTTCATCCCCATCACGCAGGTCAAAATGTTCTCTAAGGAATGCTGACGAGATCACTTCAATGACATCGACATGCCGAGTTAAATCTGGAATGAGCAGGGCACATTTGACGGAAACATCATTGCTTGTTATGGTGGCTTGAAAAGCCGATGCTCCTCCAAATGAGACGCCGTCCCGTAGGAAGCCACGAACACGTATCAGTTCGTATGCCGAAACGTCGTGATGTTGTGCATCTTCTCTGGATTGATCGGGTGCATCGAGGGTATCTATGCCCGCTCGCTGGCGCAAGGCAATGTATTGGCTCAAGATATTCGGCTCAATTTTGACATTGAGTGTACCTGGCCATGCAGTCTGCCCTAGTATCTCCCTAAATTGTTCTTGATAGTGCGGCTGCGCCATGAAAACATGTGCTCTGCCTAGCCCGCTGCTTACGGTTCCTACAAGTTCCATGGGACAGGCGACAGATTTCCCCTTTTTGAGTATGCGTTCTTGACCACCTCAGGAGTTGATATACTCTTAGCGAATTTAATTCCCAGTGAAGAATATGGATGAACGCGAAGAAAACGCAGAAGAAAACGATGAAACAGCAAATGATATGGATGTCAAAGAAACCATTGAAGATATGGAGAAATTTCTAACCGTGTACAACGCATTTATTCAACAGGTGATGGAACTTGAATGGCCAGAGAAGGTCCCATTAAATGAAGACACAAAACTACAGCGATTGTTGTTCCAAATGTTCTGGCAACAGCGACATCGTCAGCGAATGAGAGACGAACGGGTGGAGCGAAAACGCAATCATCAAACAAAGGATGATGACATTGGGTTCAATTTTAGAACCGGTAGTAAAGAACACTTCAAGCGGTTCCTTCGTCACCAAATGGAGGCAAGCGATGATGAATCTGAAAAGAATACAACGTTCATTGACCCTGGCGAAGCAACGCCGGATGGAGAACATTCAACAGACGAAGCCGTCGGTCGCCAAGAGCGATTTCGAGAAGAGTGGGAATAAAAATCAGTTGCGAATTCCGGTAGCATAGGCTAAGAATTCCATTGACGAAGTCTTACTTTCCTGATTCTTTGCAAAACTGATAGTAGAAGTTTCGATACGTAGATTGACGATGGAAGAACATCCAAGATGAGTTGCTTGTTCCTGCAATCGACGAATAACTTCTCTTCGCCCGTATTGAATGACGACATCATAGGAATGAAGTTGTCCGCCAAAAATAGATTTAATCCACATGAAGAACATCTG
Source organism: Methanobacteriota archaeon (assembly GCA_018662715.1). Taxonomy (GTDB): domain Archaea; phylum Thermoplasmatota; class Poseidoniia; order Poseidoniales; family Poseidoniaceae; genus Poseidonia. The sequence continues at coordinate 3,501 of JABJFP010000067.1, forward strand.
CCCCATGGACGGACCAACAACAATGCTTGTATGGAGAAGTACTGAACTCTGTGCGGAAAGAGTGGTCATCTTGCTTGACGTAGAACCAACGAGGTGACCTCCAAATGCAGCATTCTGTTGCTTCTCTTGTTCGTTAAGCGCATTCAAGAGCGTGCCCTGATACCAACGGCCGATGGCCCAAGAAAATAAGGGAAAAGCAAGAGGTCCCAAAAACGCAAGGAGAAGAAATAGAATGAGTTCAAAATCCATGTCCTCGCCTCACTGGACGACGACTGCAGTGCCGTAACAGAAGAGTTCAGATGCACCCGCAGCAACGTTGGAGGTTGCAAAGCGGACGTTTACAATTGCATTTGCTCCTCGTGAATTTGCGTCAGCCATCATTCGCTGTAGGGCTTCGTTTCGTGATTCGTTCAACAGTTCAGTGTAGGCTTTGAGTTCACCACCAACGATGTTCTTCAAACCGGCAAAGATATCCTTACCAATATGTTTTGCTCGCACAGTAGAACCGGTGACAAGGCCAAGAGAAGAGACAACCGAATGACCTGGTATTGTTTCAACATTTGAGAGCATCAACGAGATGGCTTGTGGGGGTTCCATAGATTTACTAGGAAGAGGTACCCTATCAAAGTTAGGGCTGAGGAATCAGAGCAAGGGTTGCTGGCGAAGCCAATCCAAATCAGAAATGTAAAGTTGGCGAATATCGTCAAGCCCAAGAACGAGCATAGCGAGGCGTTCAAGCCCCATACCCCAAGCTAGCACTGGAGATTCGATGCCTAGAGGCTCAGTTACTTCCGGGCGGAAAATACCTGCCCCTCCAAGTTCAAGCCATTTTCCATGCCACTTCACTTCAATTTCAAGACTCGGTTCCGTATACGGGAAGTAGGCTGGTCGAACACGAACTTCGGGATAACCCATTTTGGCGTAGAAGGTCTTGAGTGTCGTAACCAACATCTGGAGGTTTGCTCCTTCTTCCATGATGATGCCTTCAATCTGATGAAATTCCGGCAAATGGGTGCGATCAATCGCTTCCTTACGAAATACACGGTCAACAGAAAAGACCCGACATGCTTCTTTTGGATACTGAGCAAGGTACTGAATGGTGTTCACCGTGGTGTGGGTTCGTAAAAGAGGGCGCTGGGCTGTATCAAATGAAAAGGAACCACCCCAACCGGTTGACCCTGTCGCTCCACCGTCTTCGTGAATGGACTTCCATTTCCCCATCAATTCCTCCGACAATTCCATTTTTGCAGGCTCTTTGAGGTAGAATGTGTCTTGCATCTCCCGAGCAGGGTGGTCTTGAGGAATGAACAGAGCATCCATGTTCCAACCCGCCGTTTGAACATAATCATCGACCAGTTCCGAG
>JABJFP010000068.1 GCA_018662715.1 Methanobacteriota archaeon
TGATTCTAAAATTACGATTAAACAACGAGGTGATCAGGGAAATTTATTTATGCATTGGTATGAATAAAAGACCATGGCCACGATCACTATTAACCGAGAACCGTTTAAAACTACTAATGAGTGGAGTACTTCTGTTGATGGTTCAGTATCTCTTAATTTTGGAAATAAAAAGAACAATTTGACATTCCAAACGTTTGGGAATTCAAACATCACAATTTCCAGTAAATTCAAGAGCGAAAAAACAGCAATATCCGTAAAAAGGGATGCAGTATCCTCTGTAGAAGTTAATACCAAAACATATCCAATTTGGTTAACAATCGCAGTTTTAATTTTCCTTTATTCAGCGATTATGATGTTTCCTGAGTTGGAACAATTAGATGAGTGTACTACCACAGAAGACTCCTCTAATCCTGATCTGAATGAATATTATGATTGCGATTACATTCCTTTTGGAACTCAATTTGGAGGTTTTATTGGCATCATTATATGTATCCTAGCATACATTATTACCAAGAGGGGGAGGATCATTCTTCGAGTACAATCAGATGCCGATTTCAGGATATTGGTGAGTTCCCAAGCCATACCATCGGCCAGTCAAATGCGAGAATTGGCAGATGCAATCATGTTGATTCCAAAATCGCAAAACCAAACCACTCACACTCTCAATCCCAATGCACCGGTCCAATCATATCTCCCAAATCAACCTCAACCTGTTCAGCAACAACAAAGCCATGTTCATGCTAATGTGAATACAGGCCAACAGCAACGCAGTGAATTACCGCCCCCTCCGCCCCCACATAGGTATTAATGAAAGTTGTATTCAGACAAGAGACATTAACCCCAACTCGGTTCGCCTTTCTAATAAGCGAATTTCAGTTTTGCATGAAGGTGACAACATAACACCGTTGTGTGAGAAGAAATTTCGCCAAGGGTTCGCAGTCCGTCCTATTCGTCCCTAGGGACGAACACGGCCCACTGCTAGCCCTATGAAACACTTCAAAATCGACTACGCAGTAAAACCAGGACCATCATCAGCAGATTGACACCCAATACTAATTCAGGAAGATAATCCAAATTCTGTGTCACTGCAAGTGCAAAAATAAGCAAGGATTGCATGCCAAAGCCAAGGAACGATGACACGGTCAATTCGAAGGTTAAACCCTTGGAACCTTTACCAGCTAGTCCAGAGATAATTCGGTCCTGCCAACTAAAAAATAGCAGGTATACAGAATGGAACATATTGACGTTGCGTTGTTGTTCCCAAGGGTGAGCTACCGGTCGTATGCGTTCATCAATTCTACTTGTTGAATCCCCTGAACCCAACGCTCTCATCAATACTGAATAGTGGTTGAAGAGCGAGTATTGGAATAGTGTGGCAAGAATCATGATACTCGTAAACAGTAAGTTCCAATCAAATACAGTTCCAAAGGCCCCCATGACGGCTACCAGACCAATTGTATCTGCTACTGTGTCCCAATATCTACCAACATGTGAAGGCCTTTCACGAATTCGAGCCAATTCGCCATCGACCGCATCTATGACGCCTTTAACGATCAGAAGAAAACATGCAAGAATTGGTTGCCCATCAAGAATCAACCAAGCGCTGTAGATTGTGAGAAGAAGATGGAAGGTTGTGACTTGAATGACTGAGACCGGCTTTTCCTTGAGAAACCGTGCCATTACTCGGGCGAAGGGTCTCCCCCATTCCGAAAGATCTACGACATTCCTGTCCCCGTATTTCCTAACAGCCACAGGTACGCCCAAACGACTCTACGGCCCTCCGCTCATAACCTTGAGCATCAAATCATCGCCATCTTGGCGAGTTCGGGTGAATCATTATACCTGCGGATGAAGTAGTTCCCACATGGGTGAAGACTCACAACTTGAAAAAGGATTAATGTTAACCAAAGCATTCATGATCAATACAGTCATATTGTTTGTAAGTTATTCATTATATACGTTTGATTTGGGTTTAATCCCCTCGGGAATCTCTGATATTCCACTGCTTATATTCATCATTTCTTTCATTGTTGAAGTGGTTCTGCTCATCGTGTTAACACGCTTGAGCAAGACCGAATCAATATGCGAAATCGAGGGTTGTGATAATACGACTCTAATCAACAAAAAAGTATGTCCAAAGCACGATGAAGAAGTTGTCAATGCCCTTCGAAACAATCGCATTGCAGCCGTCGTCGGATTAACGATAGTAGTCTTGTATTTTTTGATTTTAAAATGAAATGAACGACAGACAAAGAGGGCTTCAAAGGATAAGCCATCCGCTACAAACACGCTGAAGAAGGCATCATGCCTTAGGTTCAAAGCATGAATTGATAACTTACTGACGGGTCAAAGGGTCATGGAACGAATGATCGTCGGTGGCGGATGCTTTTGGTGTGTTGAAGGTGCTTACAAGGACATCCACGGAGTTGAAACTGCACTACCCGCTTATGCAGGCGGCCCGGACCCCAGTCCTACCTACAAAAGCGTCTGCTCAGGAAGAACTGGCCACGCAGAGGTGGTTGAAGTTGTATACGATGCAACTGCAGTTAGTTATGAAACGCTTCTTGAAGTGTTTTTCACCGTGCACGACCCTACCCAACTCAATCGTCAGGGAAACGATATTGGAACTCAATACCGAAGTTGTATCATGCCTTTAACCGAAGGGCAGCGCGCTGTTGCTGAAGCTACAATGGCCTCGATGCAAGACTATTATGACGACCCAATTGTGACGACGATTGAACCCCCGTTGAATTTCCTAATAGCCGAAAAAGAGCATCATGATTACTATGCGAGAAACCCTTACCAAGGGTACTGCGCAGCAGTGGTTGGGCCAAAAATTGCCAAAGTAAGAGCAAAACACGCAGATCTTTACCGCTGAGGCGAAGACTTTACCCAACATGTTGGGCCGTGATGTTCAAGAGTCGTCTGTAACGACGGTGAGTCATGGTCAACAGCGTACCCATGCCACCCGCCCCCGTGAACGAACCCATCCTCGGCTATCTGCCCGGTAGCGAAGAGCGACTCGAACTTGAGGCGGAAGTGAAGCGGCAATCTTCAGAAATACTTGAGATTCCATGCGTGATTAACGGTGAAGAAATATTCACTGGAAACGTTGTTGAGCAAGTCATGCCGCATGACCACGGTCACGTCATTGCACGAGTACACATGGCAGGAGAAGCAGAAGTAAAGTCTGCAATTGAAAGCGCTCTAGCAGCACACAAGATGTGGTCAACCATGCCTTGGCAGGCACGAGCGGCAATCTTCCTCAAGGCGAGTGAACTACTTGCCGGCCCTCGCCGTGCTGAGATTAACGCATCAACAATGATCAATCAATCCAAGACATGCCACCAAGCCGAAATTGATTCGGCTTGTGAACTGATTGACTTTTGGAGATTCAATGCAGATTATTGCCGTCAAATCTACGAAGACTTGCAACCACCCGTCTCCCCGTCCTCAATGTGGAACTCAAGCGAAGTACGCCCGTTGGAAGGGTTTGTATTCTCTGTAACTCCGTTTAATTTCTCAAGCATTGCTGCTAACCTGCCCTCCAGTGCCGCACTTATGGGCAACGTTGGAGTATGGAAGCCGTCCCGGAATTCATACGTTTCCAATTACCGATTGATGCGCTTGATGATGGACGCTGGCTTGCCTGCTGGAGTCATCAATTTCGTCCCAGGCAAGGCAAGTATGGTTGGGGATATGTGCCTAGGACATCCAGCCCTTGCTGGTATTCACTTCACGGGTTCAACCCGAGTCTTCCGCCAAATGTGGCGAGATGTTGCAAATAATCTGGAGAACTTGAATTCATACCCGCGCATTGTCGGTGAAACTGGCGGGAAAGACTTCATCGTCGCTCATCCTGATTGTGACCGTCGCGCCCTTCTCGTCGCCATGCTACGAGGTAGTTTTGAGTTTCAAGGTCAAAAGTGCAGTGCTGCAAGCCGAGCCTATGTACCAAAGTCTGTATGGTCTGCAATCAAGGACGACTATTGTGCAGAGGTCGCTAAAATTACCGTTGGGGACCCTCGTACCTTTACCAACTTCCTCGGAGCAGTTATCGATAAGAAGTCATTTGACAATATTGCAGGCTACATCGACCGAGCAACGGCTAACCCTGACTGTGAGATTGTAACCGGCGGTACCTACGACGATAGCGTTGGGTACTTCGTTCAACCAACAACCATCGTGTGCAACGACCCGAGAAGTGAAAGTATGGTTGAGGAAATCTTCGGACCTGTCCTCTCCGTCCACGTCTACGAAGATTCTGAATTTGAAGCAGTTCTTGAGCTCTGCGACACCACTTCTGAATATGCACTTACTGGCTCTATTTTTGCCACCGACCGAACTCATATCGAAACGGCACTTAACGCCCTTCGATACTCAGCAGGAAACTTCTACATCAACGATAAACCAACTGGGGCGGTTGTTGGACAACAGCCCTTTGGAGGTGCACGAGGTAGCGGCACAAACGACAAGGCTGGAAGTCCACTCAATCTTCTCCGCTGGGTAAGTCCTCGCTCTATCAAGGAAACATTTGCCCCACCACACGACTGGACCTACGGGTTCCATCAGTGAGTTTGCTGTTTCTTTCTTGCTAGACGATTCAGGTATGCTTGTTCTGCCTTGTCAATGAGGTATTTAGGCTCATACCGGTTGCTCACCATGCCGATTAGATACCAACCAAATGAAAGAATCGGTGTAACAAGGAATGTGGTAAGGCAAAGCCATACAATGAGGTTCCCTTGTGTTACATCCCAAGCCCAAAAACTGACTCCGATCAAACATAGTGGCAGCCAAAGACGAGCGGCATTGCTCGGCGTGGACATGCCCTTGTGGTCTCGACGAGGAGCAAACAATCCTTCTAGAACCATACTTCAAGATTTTACGGTTTACTTATCAATCACCGTTTGTGGGCATTCATCCATTCCTTGATGAAGGAGAACCGCTTGGTACCACATCCTGCAATGATGAATGCTTCTGCCGAATGCTGTTTTTCAGTGACGAGTGATGGGCGAACTGAGCGGGACTCAAACTCATGAGGTGTTGCTATTCAACCTGGATTTCAACCCGCAATGCAAGTACAGGCCATACCCCTGACTCCAATTCCAACCGACCTGACCGTGTGGAAAGCCTCGACTCCATGGCAGACCGTTCGCTCCATGCTTGGGCTCGTTCTGGTCTGTTTTTTCATTGCTCAAATATCAGTTTTCGTCGTTGCTGGATTCGTTGACGGGGACCTCAACGGAACACCTGGTCCATTTGAACCGTTTTTCACGTTTATTGGAGGCATCTGCTTGTCTCCGTTTCTTATGCTTTTTTTCTACCTTCGACGCCCAAGACTGACCCACAGCATTACTGCTGAACCTCATCAAAATGGCGCTTATCAGCACATTCTTGTAGGCGGGAGCGTGATCCAATCGCCTGTTCCAACCTTAGTACGTCATCATCTCTTTCGTTCAACTGCTCCTCTTGAAATGCCAAGACCGCTTCATCTCTGGGCTTTGTTTTTTGGTGGAGTGATTCTCTCTTCTGTATGTCTCCTTCCATTGATGATTTTTGGACCGAATGTGTTGAGCATCATGCTCGCTCTTGTTATCGTCTTACCTGCATGGTTGATTGGCTTTGCAGCACCTGTTTTTGCATGGTGGTCAATAAGCAGTCGACATCTTGGAATCAACATTTCAAGAAGAGATGCTGAGTGGATTTTAGCAGCCGGAATGCTTTCTACAATCCCTGCAATTATCATTAATTCACTCATCTCTCCGTTGATGTTGAACGTTATTGGACTCGATGCGATGGAAGTTGGTTCTTGGGGTGAAGGTTTTATCCTCTTCTTGTCGGCTCCGATTGGAGAAGAATTGAGCAAAGCGTTGGCTGTACTCGCATTAAGCCACCTTATTCTTTCCCCAAAACATGGCTTTTATGTTGGCTCGACGGTAGGGCTAGGATTTGCTTTGCTTGAAAACGCACAATATATTTCGATGGCTCTCGTTGGAGACTACAGCAGCATTTCCTACTTCTTCACCGCCATGCTGCGAGGAATAAGTTCCATCCCGGGTCACGCATTTTGGACAGGCCTCTCTGGCTACGCCATCGGTTGTTGGATGGGGAGAGGAAATCGTCTTCCTTTGCTGAGTGACCGTTCATCTTACGTCACTGCCAAAAGCAATGCAAAATGGGTTCTCTACAATAAAAATGGAACCCCTGAAACCACAACAGGATGGGCAAATATGCCTTCAGAACGAATGATGAAATTTGTAAGCAAATTGGAAAAGCACTCTTGGAACTTACCAAGAACCGTTCCTGCAGGGATTGCTGCTGCGATCCTTGGCCATGGGTTATGGAACGGTACTTCTTGGGGAGTGAGTAAAATCCTCGCTGATGCGGACACATTACTTTCAGTAGCCCTCCAACTTTCGTGGTTAGTAATTATGATAGCTACGCTATGGCTCTTCATTCTAAGATGGCTACCCAGTATTGTATTAGATGCCCAAGATGGGCCATTTTGATACATCATTGGGTCATGAATTCAAAAGGGATGTCCCTGTCCCAAGAATACTGATTGGTCGTTCTCACCACATCCTACAAGGAGGGAAATACATGAATATCTTTGAGAGTGGACTGAATTCAGGTAACTTAATCGTTACATCCATTCTCGTCATTGGCCTTCTCTACATTTCATCTAAGGCTCGAATGCTGGACAAAAAAGGGGCAAATGCTGCTGCGGTGTTAGGAGCAATTGTCGGAGGTTTAGGACACTGGACATGGTTGTTGATTCTCCTTGGGTTCCTGGTCTGTTCCCACAAAGCCACAAAGTGGAGATTTGATGAAAAAGCCGAACTCGGAATGTGTGAATCAAATGATGGCCATCGCGGATGGACCAACGTTGTGGCCAATGGAGCAATCCCCGGTTTAATGTGCGTGTTTGCTTACTTAAGCGGAGATTATGATGCATGGATTTGGATGTTTGGGGCTGCTGTGGCTGTAGCCGCATCGGACACTTTTGCAAGCGAAATTGGATGCATGGACACAAGAGTACGCATGATCACGACCTTCAAACCATGCCAACAAGGAGAAAACGGTGGCTTTTCACCCAACGGGCAGCTAGCAGCAATCGTCGGTTCATCAGTGGTTGCGATTCTAACCTTGGGCGCATGGGCGCTCACCGCTGAAGATAGTGTGTTCAATGAAGGACTACGCCTGGGTGGCATTCTTGCTGTAATCGGATGGCTTGGATGTCAAATTGATAGTTATCTTGGCGCATTACTTGAAAACCGTGGATATTTGACCAAAGGCTCCGTTAATGCACTTGCAATTACCGGCGGGGTAATGATGATGTGGATTTACACTGGCATGCCCCTTTGAGGCATTTCACATCCGGCCATCGTATTCTTGAACCGAGACGCTTTGGTCTCACCATGGGGCGAAGGCTATGGGTTCTTGCAGCCGTAGCCCTGATGTTTTCAATTTCGATGGTGAATTCAGTTCTCGCAGAGAACGATGAGGTCTTTGAAGCAGGTTTTGTTGAATGGACCATCAACAATCATGAACGCTTGTATTTGGAAGGTTCAAACCCCGATGAGGCCGTCCTGCAGCGTGGACAAACCGATTCCGCTGTCGGAGGATTCACCACAGGAGTCACCCCGAATCCAATTCCAGTATTTTCTGTCCAAAGCCCCCCAGTGGTTGAACCCGTAGAAGTCGATGTGATGATGGGTGTTTATTTCTCTGTCATTCTTGATGGAGGAGTAGGTCCTCAGTCGTGTACTCGACAAGCGCCTGCACCTGGAGAAGTTACAACGACACTGTTTTACTCCGTCTTTGTAGGAGGTTCTGAAATTTATACGGATGAAGTCTCGCAAATCGTTGACAAAGTCGCAGAGAATGATGCCATGAATTTTTCAGGAGAAATGAAGAACGTTTCGTTGAAACTTGCCCCTGGAGATAGCATTAGCCTAAGTTTAGACATCCACCATCAGTGCTTTGGAACACAAGCCCGTGTTCAATGGGGCGGTTTTGAGTACAACAGTGGTGGCATCATTATGGAAGGTGCCTTCTATCAACCTGAAGCTCGGATTATTGTAGACGAGTCTCGTTTTGCCCACGTTGAATTGAGCCACAACCTACCTTGGGGACTTGACGACCTGAGAGATGAGAAATGGGAGATTTGGGGTCCATTTGACAACCGTGAAAAATCGACTAAAGATGGAGAATTCCTCGTTGAAACAAGCGCAGGGCGTATCCGAATGGTTCGAGACCTTGGCGAAAACGAATCCGTATACACATGGACAGGAGCAAAAAAATTACCTGTTGGAAATTTGAATCTTCAATTCTGCTTGCGAACCATTGCTGGAGATTTGAACAGTGACTGCCATGCTGAGGGTATATTGCGCTTTGAGGTCAATGAAGGAGATACTGGATTTGCTAGCGCTGGACTCTTCCTCTCCATCACGACCTTCCTCGCACTTGCTGGCTACATTATCAATGCATTCCGAAGTGGACTCTTGCTCCCCGCACCAATTATTGCCGCATTGTTAGCACTAGCACTATTGACCTTGCCTACCATCTTTGACATTCCAAATTTAGGCGCTGATGCTGTGATTCAACCTACGACGAAAGTCATTGACTCACCCCTTGTCAACCTTGCTGGTGATGAAATTCGATTGAGTGAAGTGCTTGACGGGCATGAAGCTGTGTTGATCGGTGTGGTTCTCCCTGGGTCAGAAAACGCATTGACTCAGGCCACTCAACTGAACAAGAGCATTGACCAACTTGGAGAACGAGTAACAGTGATTCAAATCGTTACTGGAGAAGATGCGAGAATCAGCGACGTATCGTCTCTAAAATCTCAAATAAACGCCACGTGGGAAATATTCCTTGACAAAGATGCCCAATTCGCTCAGAGTCTACCGACCGGGCGTTCTGATGCCGTTGTTATCGTGGACCCTGCTATGCACGTCACCTTCTCTCAACCATCATCTGCAGCAATGCTTGATATTGTGGATGCTGTTGATGCAATAGGCTCTGGAGGCTCCATGTCAGCAGCATCTTACTTTGGCCTTATTATCGGTCCAGGTATGTTCCTTTTGTTCCTTGCCCTCCCAAGAGAAGAGTGGACGGTTCCCGAAGAACCACTTCCACCAGGACTTCTTTGGGCTTCAATTGTGATTTCATCAGGAGCAGGAATTCTGCTCATCAATCTGCCTGCCCTCGTTTTGACCTTGCTACCAGTAGCCATCGGTGCAAGATTCATCCTTGATCTCGTCATGATGGCATGGATGCTGGAAATGTGTTTCTTTACCGCAAAGCGTGGCTCACCCTATGAGGCCGATGCACTCGGTAAATTGATGCATTCACTCTTCCCCAAAGCATTCCAAAATTGGAGAGACCCTGTTGACCTTGACCGGGATGTTTTGCTTGGAGTTTGGCTCGGATGGTTTGGCTGGCTTAGTTTCCCATCACTGTTCCCACAAGGAATTGGAGCCACAGCTCTTCTCGGGGTTGGTGGAGCATTCATGGCCGTACTGTTCTTAATACTCTATGTCTTAATCGGAGGTTTTGTTGTTCTCATGCTTCGTATTGTTTCATCTTGGGGTGGACCATTCTCTCGTCTCTTTGGTAAATTCGGTGGAGAAGTATTTGCTCAGTTCGTAGGATGGGTTTTACTCCCTGTAGCCCTTTGGGTTGGCGTTAACACCGCTATCAATGCAATGGAACTAGGAATCTTTTGATTTTCAACAGGTATTATGACGGTTGATGGCAATGGCCGTCATATGTCAACAAATATTGACCATTGGAGCAAAACCAGTTTTGACTTATTTTGCAAATGTCCACGAGCGTGGGCATTAGCATACGGTAGCAAAAAGAAATCCACCAAACCGTCTGGAAGCAGAGGAAGGCCAACCTATCGACTTTCCGACCTTGCAATTAGAGCGGGTAGGAGGACGCTGTTGGAGGAATTAGGTGACCTATACAACAACAAGAGGTGGAGTGAGCCTTACACATTGCGGCGAATAAAGGCTCACTTGGACGAACAAGTCTGGATTAACCGAATACGTACAGATTCTTTGGTTTTAGAGGGCCTTGCCGCACAAATATCACATCGGCTCAAACGTCTGCGGCAAACTGATTTGCTCAAGCCGATATGGGCAAAAGAGCCTCGCAGGTGGGCTTTTTTTGAACGGATTAACAGCATCCAAATCGGAGCCCTCAACCTCTATGCCACCCCCGATATTGTCGTATACCACCAGCACAAATGGACGCTCTTTCGATTAAGGTTTCAATCGGGGAATCCACTTCCAAGTAGAGATTTAGAAGATGCGTTGATGGTCCACTGGGCCATGCACCAGGCTGGCCTACCTGACCGATTGGAAGATTACAGAATTCGAACGTTGACTTGGGTTGGTGAGGAATGGATTCAGGGGGATGTACACATTAATTCTAACAGCGTTCGGGATGCTTGGATGATGCTTCAACACGACTTGTTAGAGATGAATTGGATGAAACGTTGGATTTCAGCAGATCCGAAACTGGACAGCCTGCCTCTTGCAAGGCGTGAGAGCGATTGCAACGGGTGCAGATATCGCCCTACTTGCCCTGCATCTATAGGATTGAAGAAGGCAAAGAAGCAACAAGAATTACGACAACTCAAAGGCTTAAAGATAGGCGATTAAATCTTTGAGGACTGCATCAACATCGCTTGCCTTTGTGACACCACTTGCGAGTAAAACTCCCTCCGCACCAAGCTCAAGTGCCGTTGCAACATCTGTTCCATTTTTGACTCCTGCACCGCAAAGAACTCTCACAGCAGGATTTACCGCTTTCACAGCAGCCACTGTATCGCTAACAATCGCTGGGTCTGCACTTGTAACTGAGATGTCGCCGCCAATAAGTTCTGGAGGTTCAACGGCAATGAATGTAGGTCCTAATTCTGCCAGTGCCTTTGCCTCTTCAACATCGGCAGCGCAAGCACAGACAGGAAATCCATCAGGCAGCATTTCCAGAAGATTTGCCACATGTTCAATGGACACTTTATGCTCTGCGTGATTGATGAGTGTTCCTATTGCCCCCCGAGAGCGTGCGGTTTGAGGTTCAAGCCATCCAGTATAGCCACCGAGTCCAACTGGGTCCAAGTGCTGGGACCACACTTCCACTGACGAAGATGCTGCTGAGAGCGTATTCAAATCAAATGCAGATACAGCGGCAACAAGAGTTGCTGGGCCGTCACCAAATCGCTCCATGGCCTGAAACAGGTGTTCTGCAGCCTGGCCTGAGGCACTTGAATAGGTCTTGAAATTTACAACAACCAGCGGCTTGGACATAAGGTTCCGTTAGCAATGGAGGATTTGAGGTTTGAGACTTAAATGAACGAAAGATTGCGATTCATTAAGATTCCACAGGAGGCCACTGCCCACCATTCAGTACTGTCCCAGAAGGAACGGTCGAACCATGGTCAACGACGACTCCAGTCAATGTACAGTTTGCGCCAATACGCGCATTTTTCCCGATAAGACAAGCGTCCAAAATACAGCCATCACCAAGGTGTACACCTGACAAAAGGCTGCTCTGGTGGATGCGGCCGGTTCCCAACTCGCATGATTTTGAAATCATCGAATCCGTCACTGTTGCTGATGAAGGCGCATTACCTTGTTCGTACCAACTTGTTGAGTGAACCGTACCGTGGTTGAATCGTTCATGCTCAATGCATGCCTTCGCACCTTGATTCCAAGCCGCAGGCGTCCCTGCATCTATGAAATATCCATTGAAATCTTGCCCGCTAAGCAAGCCTTCTTGAGCTAATTTTGGGAACACTTCTCGTTCAATGGAATGTTTTCCCTTTGGCATCCAATCAAAGATATCGTCATTGAAGATGTAAGAACCAGCATTAATTAAATTTGAAAACACTTCTTCTGGTTTCGGCTTCTCCTTAAACCGAGTAATTCGTTGATCGTCATCGAGTCCGACGATACCAAAACGAGTTGGGTCTTCAACTTCCCAAAGGCCTAACGTACCTACCGACTTGTTCCTCTTGTGAAGGTTGAGCAGTTCTGAGGCGTCTAATGAAGAAATAATGTCTCCGTTGAAGCACGCAAAGGTCCCACTTACGACATCACGACAATTGCCTAATGCACCACCTGTCCCCAAGGGTTTGTTCTCGGGAACAATTCGCACATCAAAAGGAACTTCATGCTCTTCAAAATAAGTTTCAATAATATCGACCTTATATCCTCCAGCAACAACAACTTCGTCTACCAAATCTGCTGGAAGAGAACTCACGACATGTTCGAGGAGAGTTCGGTCAAGCATGGGTAACAGAGGCTTTGGGACACTGTTAGTCCAAGGCCGAAGTCGGGAACCAACACCTCCGGCGAGAACCACGACCTGCATGGCTCGCCGTTCATCCACTATGCTATGAAGGCCGCGGCCCTTATGGCCTCAATAAAGAACAAATACATCGGCTTGTGTTTGGGGAAGTCAATATTAAAATCTCTCAAAATCGGCTGACGATTCCATCAAAGTATTGAAAGACGGCCTTCCATTGGTTGCATTTGGAGAGCATCATGAACATTCACGAATACCAAGGAAAAGCCCTACTCAAAGCACACGGTGTACCAGTGCTTGAAGGCGTGCACTGTACCTCTGTTGAGGATGCACTACATGCGTACGATTCCTTGGGGAGCAAAGTCGTGGCTGTGAAATCTCAAATCCATGCTGGTGGAAGAGGAAAAGGTACCCTCTTCAATCCAACATCCCGTGACCATGTGATGGACGGAGGCGTTAAAATCGCCTTTTCAAAGGATGAAGTCAAGACCTATGCAACCAACATTCTTGGAAATCTTCTGGTAACCATCCAGACCGGAGATGAAGGAAAGGTCGTCAACAACCTCTACATCGAGGCCGGATGCGATATTGCCCACGAGTATTACCTCGCAATTTTAGTTGACCGAGAAAACAAGGCCGTTCTCATCATGGCTTCTACTGAAGGAGGAATGGACATTGAACATGTTGCTGAAACCACTCCTGAGAAAATTCATAAAATCTCTGTTGACCCAAATGCAGGCCTTCTCGGTTACCAAAAGCGTGACCTCGGATTGGACCTTGGACTCCAAGGTACCGCATTAAAATCGTTCATGAAATCCTTGACCTCAATGTACAACATGTTTGTGAACAACGATTGTGCTATGGTTGAGATCAACCCTCTCGTAAAAACTGGAGATGACCAAATCGTCGCCTTGGACGCAAAAATCTCGTTTGATGAAAATGCAGAATTCCGTCATAAGACATGGGATGAACTTCGAGACCTTTCCGAAGAAGAGGATGTTGAAATCCGAGCCAAGGAAACGGGCCTGTCCTATGTCAAACTCGATGGGAACATCGGGTGCCTTGTCAACGGTGCTGGTTTGGCCATGGCAACGATGGACGTCATCAAACTCTACGGAGGTGAGCCTGCGAATTTCCTCGATGTGGGTGGTGGCGCCAACGAAGAACAGGTCAAAACCGCATTCTCAATCATCCTTGAAGACCCGAATGTCAAGGGTATTCTCGTCAACATCTTTGGTGGAATCATGCGTTGTGATATCATCGCTAGAGGCGTGATTGCAGCAACTGAAGCATTGTCACTGGATGTGCCGTTGGTCGTGCGACTCGCAGGAACAAACGTAGACGAAGGAAAGGCAATCTTGGCTGCGTCAGAACTCAACATACATCCTGCAGACGACCTTGCTGAAGGTGCTCAACGTATTGTAGAATTGATTGGAGGTGTTGCTTGATGGCTATATGGATTGAAGAAGACGCAAAGGTACTCGTGCAAGGAATTACTGGAAAGCAAGGAATGTTCCATGCAGATAAGATGGTTGAATACGGAACCAATATCGTCGGTGGATGCACTCCCGGAAAAGGAGGGAATACGGTTGAACTTCAAGGAAATCCATACCCTGTCTGGAACTCCATGTTTGAAGCGATTCAAGCTACTGATGCTAATGCAACGGTCATCTATGTCCCGCCCCCATTTGCTGCTGAAGCAATCATGGAAGCAGCGGACGCTTTTGATACCGTGAAAGGAGAAGGTGTCGTGGTTTGTATTACAGAAGGAATTCCAACACTTGACATGGTCAAAGCCGTTGCCTTTGTGGAAAACCGACCAGGAGTTCGTTTAATCGGACCAAACTGCCCTGGAATCATTACACCTGGGGACAATGGAGGCGCAAAGATTGGAATTATGCCCGGTCACATTCACGCTAAAGGACGAATTGGAATCGTATCCAAATCTGGAACCTTAACTTACGAAGCAGTAGCTCAAACAATGAGCATCGATGAAGGCCAATCCACATGCGTTGGAATTGGTGGAGACCCTGTAAACGGTACAGGATTCATTGAATGCCTTGCTGCATTTCAAGCAGACCCGCAAACTGCTGCAATCGTCATGATTGGCGAAATCGGTGGTAATGCCGAGCAAGAAGCAGCAGCATGGGCCGCTGAAAATGTCACCAAACCTATCGTTGGATTCGTTGCGGGTGCGACAGCCCCTCCCGGAAAGAGAATGGGGCACGCAGGTGCTATCATCTCTGGTGGAAAAGGAACTGCAGAAGAAAAATTCGAAGCCTTTGAAGCCGCTGGAATCGCTTGTGCAAAAGACCCATCCGAACTTGGAGCAGTCCTCCTTGAATCCCTCAAGGCAGCGGGACTACGCTGATTTAGAGATAGACATCTTTCAGATGAAGTGAATGGTGGGGCACAAGGTCCCCATCCTTAGCCTGTTGAAGCAATTGCTTGCCTTCATCACTGTGTACGTAAACAGCGTGACCTGGGCTTACGTGGGCATTCCATTGAGCCTCAAACCACTTGGCATGTTGTTTCTTTCCTGCTAGACATGAAGGTACTCTGTGGTACATGACGAGTTCGTTTCGCCCTTTTCTGAGATATTTCGCCAACATTTCAGGGAGGAGTGTTGATAGAAATGTATCATCAAAGAACATAGAACTGCGACCTATGATATAGCGAGCATCCTCTAATCCTCCGAAAACCTCTCCGAGGGCTTGAGCGAACATATCAGATTGTTCTTGTGTACATCCTTCGATAAAGTAGCGATACCAGCCTCCACCTCGTTCACCTCCACCGAGTTTACTTCCTCTTGGAAGTAGACCTGCGTCCCACATAGCATTGGCCACTGCTGTGATGATTGAACGATTCAATGAAGCATCAGTCCAAGGGGTTCCGCCCTTGCCAAATTTGAACCCTAGTCCTCCACCTCCTCCTGATGAAGCCGGCTTGAATTCCAGAGACTTCCTGGATTCGGCTGAAAACGGTTCACCAATCCCCCACATCTCCCGAGTCTCAGGGCGGCGGCGAGATCGTTCAAGCATTTCTTGGTTCAATACAGCCATTCCTTCGTTGATTCCTTCGGGTTGGAGTTCAGTAAAAGCAGCGTGGACATGACCGACTCCTTTCTCTATAGAACCGTCGTCGCAAACACCGAAGAGATTCGTATGCTTCTTTCTAAAGCGGTCGTAATCATCAAATCCCTTGATGAACTCTTCAGCCAAACAAATAACATCCCAATTGTTTGCAACCTTGTTTGGCCATGTCTTATCAAGGCGCATAGATCTCCCACGTAATTGATTGATGCTCATGCTTGTGGTTACAGTCGTGAGGTCAATCAGGACATTGATTCGTGACGCATCCCATCCTTCTCCCAACAACCCACGAGTTCCTATCAAGCACTTTGTGAAACCTTCTTGGAAGAATTCAGTAACCATGGTAGAATAGTACCGAGGGGCCCAATCCGCTCCTGAACCATGGATGTGATGAAAACGCCCGAGGGGTTCATCCAGAAATTCAATCTGAAGTTCTCGCTCATTGACCCATTCACGGGCCTTGGTAAGGAAGCGTTCGCTTGAATCATCGTCGATTAAGAGTGTACTCCCCGTCATCAAAATGGGGTCCAAATGATCTCCCACTTCGCATTCAACGAGGGCCTTGAATACCCCAATTGCCCCTCCTGCCTCATCATCGTGAATTCCTTCTACGAGAGCCGTAGACGATGTCTTTTCAAAGTCTGTCACGATGACACAACGTAGGTCAGAGCCCATCGATTCAAACTCAACCTTCAAAATTTCAGAAAGTGCCGATGTTTTTTCAGCAGCATAAGCGAGAATTCTACTGACTGGAGATGCGCAAGGTCGCGCCCCACTTTCTGTTATTTGGTAACCAAGTAAACGAAGTCGACCAGTCACATGTTCTGCAAGTTCATGGTCTGCCTCATGTTCTGAGCGGCGTAGTCCAAAACGAACATAGCGGTCTAAAAGGGGCCGTAAAAGTACAATCATCGGTGATGCTTCGTTGAAATCATCAACCCCAATTGCTACTTGAGGAACACCTTTGGGCAAACTTC
The DNA here is from genome assembly GCA_018662715.1 of Methanobacteriota archaeon. Classification (GTDB taxonomy): domain Archaea; phylum Thermoplasmatota; class Poseidoniia; order Poseidoniales; family Poseidoniaceae; genus Poseidonia. The sequence continues at coordinate 16,391 of JABJFP010000068.1, forward strand.
GTCCAACAAGCGGGAGATAAGCACGGGCTGCCTGGGAGAAATCAGGAAGGGTTTTGTTAAATTCCCTCCATGAGAGTTCTCCACGACCAGGTATGGTTTTGGAGTCAAGATTAGAATACAGCCAATCTGGGAATGCAAGTGCACGAGAGGAATCCTCGTGTGGTTGTGAAATCTCTTCAACAACCGATAAGAACGAAGCATCAGCTTCGCTAATGTAAGCCAATTCCTTTGCAGAAGGTCGTACAAAGTAACACAAATCTTGGTACGGGGCTAAGTTTGAA
>JABJFP010000296.1 GCA_018662715.1 Methanobacteriota archaeon
AGATGATTTGGTTGAATACTTCCAGGTTTTCCTTCAACGGCTAGAATCATTGCTTCTCCATTCTTTTCGTTAAGTTTGACAATTTCACAAATAACAGTATCACCAATAGCCGGACTAACAAGTTCTTTTTGCGGTGCAATTACCCCAAATCCTTCTTCAATCGTAAAGACGCCAATTGTAGTTGCTACAATCTTTCCATCGACTTCGATAGTTCCTTCACCAGCTGCGCATTTAGCAGTGGTTGATACTTGCATTCCAGGGGTGACGAGGCTCGCCGTCATGTTATTCATTTCCTAAGCTGACATGGCCCGGTGTGGAACGCATGTGTTTCGCTTATTCAAGCGGGCGGGCTTTTCCCTTTTGAATGCATCATACAGAAGGAATGTAATTTCGATAGTAAATCTACTCACTTTCTATGATTTTTTTATCACCAGGTTTATGAAATCTCCAACACCTTGCATCGGTTGTACTTTTCTTCTTGGTGTGATGAGAATACATAGGAGGTAAGCGGAAATTAGTTTCAAAAACGACCTCAGCCTCATATCCAAAATCTTTGGCCATCGCTTCTATGTGTTTTGCTTTGGCTGAATGAAGTACGTAGATTGAGATAGCGTCAAGAGAGAATGCTAATTCGAGTAAAGGTCGGTCGGCCCTTTCTGTTTGAAACCCCCAAGGTGGATTCATTACTACGATATCAGTTTGACTTGGAACCTCTATTTCTTGTGCCCCAATTAGGGCATTAATAGTTGTAATTTGAGTATTAAATTGCTGAATAATTTTCTCTGAATTTTTTCTCGAAACCACACATGCTTCTTCATCAGCCTCGATTAAATATACTTCTTTTGTTCCTAGATAAGCAGTACCTAGGCCTAGTATTCCATTTCCTGCACCAAGGTCAACCACTGTTTTATTTTCCAAATTATCAAGTTGGTCGATTGCTAAAATCCAGAATGCAGCCAAATCTCCTTCAGTAGCATATTGCTCTAATTCAACTGAATTATGGGGGTGAGGTCGGAGTTTTGATAACTCGATGGCCAAATGTTTGGGCCTCAGAAAATCACCACCTAGGTGGATAATTCTGGTTTTGCTGATTGTTCAATCTTGCCGCAGCCTCTGCTTGTTGACGCATTGCCTCAAGTCTTGCATATGCATTATCTTGGACATTACCTTGCTGCATCTGCATTCTTAGAAGTCTAATTTGTTCAGCCTCTGCACGCAGTCGTGCTAAGAGTTGCTCACTGGGTTGTTGTGTGCCACAGAATCTGCAGAATCTAACACCATCGTGATGCTGGTGGCCGCAGTTGACACAGAATCCCATATTTCTCCCTCCCCGTCGTGGTATATGATATAATCGAATTTCATTCCATCGCGGCCAATTGCAAAAACACCGGCCAAGTTTCAAATCCAACAGCAGTTGCTCGCTCGGAAATATTCTCCCATCTTGGGTCGTCCATCATATCTGATGGTTCTACTCCAGCGGCTAGTAGACCAGTTACTAACGCCCTAAACTCGATTTCGATTTCAGACATTTCCGGTTCATCAGGTTCATTTTGAATCTCAGGTAGTTTTACATCATTTGTGGATGATTCTTCCATTTGAGTATCCTGGCTATGTGGAATGATCTCAGGTTCCTTTTCATCATGACCCTTGGCGGATGGAGGTAGAGGCACAAATGCAGTTCCAGCAGCAATTTCTTCATGGGATGGCGATGACTTTGGCAATGCAACATCTTTGACTTCTTCTTGTTCAGCCATATTTTCTAACATTTCATTGGAAAAATTATCCATCATTGCATTCATTGTTGCTTCCGCTTGATTCATGACAGGAGGTGGTGAAGATACCTCTTCTGCAACTTCTTGAACTGTAATTTTAGACTTCTTAATCAGACGCCCAACCCCTAGAACTTCAGCCTGTTGCCTTGCTAATTCTGCCGCTTGTCTTCTTGGTAAGGAGACAAAACATTTGCCTGGGATGGAATTTGGCGGGAACGGCAAGTAGTAGCGTTCAATAGAAGGTAGCGATGGGTGACGGAAGCAGATTACTTGTTCAGTTTCGAATGAACGCTGAGTTGGTAATCCCATCGAGAATGGAACCGACATAACATCGACAGTATTTCTCATCCATTTTTCGTTACTGATCAGTTGCTGCATCCATGGACCAAGGTCGGGACTTGCGATATCTACGAATTGGAAGGAAGCCGCTCGAGGGTCAAA
>JABJFP010000069.1 GCA_018662715.1 Methanobacteriota archaeon
ACGATAATACAACTCAAGCCCTCTAGATTAGGCGTGACCGATTCTCCACCACGAGTAGTTTGGCGAGTTCACCGTTGCTCACCAAGATGTCATCGATAACCTCTGACAAGGAAAGTGGGTTCCGTCAAAGATGAGCACATTCACGTGACTTTACTCATTGAATAGAGTAGTAAACGAAGAATTCAATCTGTGTCTTCTTCGGATTCCTCTTCCTCGGATTCTTCAGTCTCACTTTCATCAACCAAATCATAAATTGAATCTGATGGTTCATCAGTTTCTTCGGGGTCTTCCTTCTCTTCCAATTCCGGAGATTCCTCAGATGGTTCATCAGTTTCATCGGGGTCATCCTTCTCTTCCAATTCCGGAGACTCCTCGGATGCTTCATCCTCGTCCTCTTCCTCATCGTCATCCGGCAATTCCGGGACCTCATCGTATGTTTTGTTGACCCCACGTTGTGCTACGAGAGCAACACCCATGAATGCAAGGACAGCAACGATGTAAATGATGTACGGAGTTTCTTCGATTTCTTCTGCGTAAACCCAATTTACTTCATCCGAGGTTGTCCCGTTTAAATCGGCAACCATGTCTCCAATTTCTGAGAAGGTCACAGGCAGGAATGCTTTACAGTTGAGAGATTGCATTCCTTCTTTGTACATGTACCAAACGATTGGAATGTCTTTTGATTCACCTGCAGCAACCGTTGCGGTTAGCGTGGAGGGTTGGGTATCGGCATCGTTTCCATCAACATAACACCGGAAGTTTGCAGTTGTATCAACATCACCCGTATTGCTGACGGTTACCATTGCCCCAATGCTGCGGTTAACAGTTGCTGTAATGTCCTCGGGTTGAATTGTCGAGACCTCAAGATATGGCAGTGGAAGGTCAATTGTTCCAAATGCAGTTGCTGGTGCATCAACAGTCGTGGAGTACGAACCCCATGAACTGGATGATCCGATAGAAAGCGTGATGGTTCCACGTTCTTGTTGTACAATTCCGTTTCCATTCATCCATTCTACTATTCTCTTGTGCTCGGTAGTAGGGTCGTCTGAGACGAGAGTGACACGACCTGTTGAATCAGTGAGGGCGTTCCAGTCCGATTTCCCATAGCCCAAGTCGGTAATGTCAAGGCTTCCGTTGGGTATGTTGGTTTGGAGAACTCTCTCGGAAAGCAGACGAATCCAGCCATCAGTTGAACCACCAGTTCCTTGCGAATTGGTATAGGTGATGGAGGCTTCGTCGTGAAGAATGATATCTTCATCGGAGCGTGAGCCCGTGATTGTTGCATCAGATACGGTGACTGTAGCAGTTGTTGCTGCTGAAATTGGTGCACTGCCGGAAAGCATTGAACCTTCAATGTTACAAAGTCCCTCGCACGTGATGTTTGCACCGTTAATTTGGCTTGAAATGACAGAAAGGCTACCGTGAGATATGATGTCATATCCTGACTGAAACCAATACAACGGAGCGTTGCTCGTATTCGTTATTTCAGGTGCGGTTTGTGTGATGATAGTCCCTCCACCATAGATTGCTTTCGCCCATAACAAGTATGTCGGGGTGAAATAGTAGGAGTCAAAGGAAATAACCAAATTTTCACCGCTAAAATTTGCATCAAATTCAATGATGGTCGTACCGCTCGCTTGCATGGAGGTTGAAGCATTGACAGTTGTATCTCCTAAAGTAATGTTGAACAGCGTGTCAATAGGAATTGAATGGTCAAATTTCAGTTGTACGATGCCTTCTTGACCGATGTCTCCAAAGTTGAGGGAGACCGTTGCCAGAAAGTCATTTACTCGGATTCCAGAGTTGAGCCCATTGCTCAACAAGGCTCCGTTGGTAACAATCAGGTTCCCACCTTCTTCCACGGTTATCGAAGAACCCGTGCCCATGGTAATGTTGGCGCTCACCGTCAATGTCGAACCGTTAGCAACTGTCACGTGGCCGTTCATTGCAGCATCCTCGCCCCAATTCTCGTTTGTAGATATGGTCTGGTCATCGCCTGACGTTGGTGGGGCGGCAGCGGTCAAGGGCATCGCCAAGAGGAGAAGCACGAGAATGATTGCAGTAGGCCGAAACGTTGTTCGCATGGTTGGTTCACAGGACACGAGTGAATAAGACTTCGTCTATTTTGAGAATTATTAGGGATAAGTCTCCCGCGAAGAACTTATGCGTCGGGTTCGGACCAGTTCAACCATGGATGGAGCAACAGTCGTCGTCGTGGGCAGTGGCGGACGTGAGCATGCTCTTTGCTTAGCGCTGAGTCAGTCACCTTTGGTCGCTGCAATCCATTGCCTCCCGGGTAATGCCGGAACCTCTCGTATTGCTACAAACCACCGCTTAGAAGATGCTTCAAATTCAGGAATTGTGACTTACTGTTCTTCAGTAGAGGCTTCGTTGATTATTGTGGGCCCTGAAGCACCATTGTGCGAAGGTCTTGCGGACATGTGCGCTAATGCAGGGCTTCCGTGTTTTGGACCCGTAGCAGCACTTGCTCATCTTGAAGGGTCCAAATTGCATGCAAAAAAGACCATGGAAGAAGCCGGTGTTCCAACAGCGGACTACATTGAACTCAACGCCCAATCCGATGTTGAAGCTGCTTTGGACAAGTTTGGTTCAAATCCCTGGGTTATCAAAAGAGATGTTTTGGCTGGTGGCAAGGGCGTAGTTGTGACTTCTGACAGAGATGAAGCACGGCATTTCATATCATCTTCGATTAAATCCGACGGCTTGGTTCTTCTGGAAGCATTTCTCCCCGGCGAAGAAGCGAGTATGCTGGTAGTTATGGACGGCCATTCGTTTGTTACCCTCCCCGCAAGTCAAGACCACAAGCGTGCTTTTGATGGGGATTTGGGACCGAATACCGGCGGCATGGGTGCTTATTGCCCCGCTCCCGTCGTGACCTCCAGCGTGTACGATAAGATTCTCAATCGCATCGTCATTCCGATGCATGAGCATTTATCGAACAAAGCAAC
>JABJFP010000070.1 GCA_018662715.1 Methanobacteriota archaeon
AATCTGGATGGCTGCGAGGAATTCTGCTCCGAGAAGGATGAAGATTCCAGAGACCGCCATGAAACAGAAGATGAGCGAGAGCATGGAGTGTGCAACTCTCTGCGCGAAAATAAGCCCCAGCGCACCGCCGAGCGTAATCGCGGCAAAAAGAAAGAACACACCTGTTTCAGCTGCACTCGCTACGTCCATCTCAAGCGCCCCCCTTGTTGGCTTCGTCAAACAACGTCTTGGCCTGATTTGCCCATTCATCTCGCTTGACACGACCTGGGAAGAATTCTATGGCTTCGTTGACTTGGTCTTCCAAGTCACTCGTCATCTTGCTGACCTGGGAGAACGTATAGATGCCAAGAGCGTTCAGCTTCTCTTCAATAAATGGACCAACGCCCTTGATGGTTTGTAGGTTATCTTTCTCGCTGGCGTCAGCAGTTCCGAGAATCTCAAAGTCAATGTTCTTTGAGCGCTCTTTAACACGCTGCAATTCAGCTTTTTTCTTCTCTTCTTTGCTAACTGGCTTGGCAACCTCGGCCTCAGCCTCAACAGGTTCAGAGACTTCTGCCTCAACCGCTTGGACCGCTTCCACAACCACTTCGACGGGTTTGGCAGTTTCTGCCGCTGCCTTGGCCGCTTTCTTGGCTCGCTTGGTACGTTCCTTAGAAGCGCGCTTTGCAAGTTCAGCATCAACGGCTTCTTGGTGAACGCCCGGCAATACTCGAGTTCGGGACGCATCAAACCATAGGTCTTGACGAGTGAAACCTGACATACCATCGTATTCGTTGGTCATGAAGAAGGAAGTAAATCCACAGGACTCCATGCAAAGTCCGCAGAACATACATCGCCCAAGGTCAATGCGCCCGGAGACGATTTGGTCGTCAGCAGGTCGGAGTTCGTCTTGGGAAACAATGGCTTCTTCACCGGAATCGTTCCAACGAACGGTAGCTGTGCTTCCTGAGAGGTCAAGAACTTCTGCGAATCTCCATTCATCCGGAGCACTTGTGTGAGCGGTTACGAGGTTGAATTCCTCAAGTTCGGCTTTTACTTCTGGCTTCTCAACCGCTGCGTATTTACCGACTTCAAGTTCCATACCCAAGCCACCGTCTTCACCGTCTGCAGAATCCAATACGTCAACACGCAGTTCCGTTGTCATGTGTAGGCAATCGTTAGGGCAAATGTTGACGCACATCTTACATGCCGTACAGGTTTCCCAAATGACACCGATTCTTCCGTTGTAGTTTCCTGGAACAAAGAGCCACGGCTCCATGTCTTCAAGTCGTTCGTACGGGTATTGAACCGTTTGAGGCTTCCAAAGCGTTGGTTTGAGGTCGGATGTCACACGGTCAGGAGCAAATTCCTGACGAGAGATATCGTTCATTGTAGCCGACGAAGCTGCCCTAATTCGGCTCCCATCGTCCAAAAATTCGGGGTGGCTGGTATTGTGGTAATCACCGAGACGCTTTCCGAAGCGCTTACCGATGAACGGGAAGGTTCGTAGAGCTGTAATCAGAGTAATCTTAAACGGGTACCAAAATAGGTTTCTAAAATTCGGTTGTGCGTGTGGATGCATTGGCATGGTTTCACCTCACTCCTGCCCCGGGAGAACTGTTCCCGCAGGCTCTACTGTTTGTACGTGGAACATTCGTTCCTGTGCGACTGACTTGTCTTCATCGTTGAGATAGATCCAGAATATACCCATCCAGAACAACGTTGTTGCTGCAGGTACGAAGAAGGGGATTCCAAAGGCATCCCAAGCCATACCGCCTGCAACGTCGTTTTGTGCAGACATTTCATCTGGGTTGAACAAGTAAAGTCGGTACACCAATGAGAGAACGACTTGGAGTACTGCAAGAGGAAGGAGCATGCGCCATCCGAATTCCAAAATTTGGTCGGTTCGAATTCGTGCAAGAGCAAAGCGAGCCCAAACGAACACGATAAGGAAGACAAGCCATGACTTGATGAGCGTCATGACAGCACCAGGTATGAGCAAGTAAAGACCGCCGAGTCCCAAGAATTCAATGGACCCAATGGTTCCCTGGAAGGGGAGGTGCCATCCGCCAAGGAAGAAGTGGGTGAAGAGGAAACATGCGGCGTAGGTTCGGATGTATTCAGCCATAAACAGCATACCAAATCGCATACCGCCGTATTCGGTCCACCAACCTTCTACAAGTTCGGCTTCTGCTTCAGGCATGTCGAACGGGACACGTTCCACTTCTGCAATCATCGTGATGAGGAATAGAGCCGCACCTAGTGGCATCAAGAAGAGGTTCCATGAGCCTGCAGAATGCTGGAAATGGATGCTTTCAATGATGTTGAAGGTACCTGAAAGAATCGCAACCGATAGAAGGGTAAGAAGCAATGGAATCTCGTATGCTGTAAGTTGAGCAGCGGAACGAATTCCTCCGATGAGCGTATACTTGTTGTTGGAAGACCATCCAGCGAAGAAGACACCAATTGGAGCAATACCGAAGATGGCGATTGCATAGAGAATGGAGAGGTCCGGATTGGTTGCGTAAATGCCGCTTGAGAGTGGAATCATACCCAAGATGAGCAAGGTTGAGGACACGATAAGGAACGGTGATACTTCGAAAATTAATTTGTCCGCACGTTGAGGAACCATGTGCTCCTTAACGAGAAACTTCATTCCGTCAGCGACGTTTTGGAAGAAACCAGGGACAATGGTTTTGCCCATCCAAGAACGGTTGTTGACACGGTCAACAGTAGCGAAGTTCTCGTCTCGGTTTCCGAAGTTCTTGTTCAACCATTTGTTGATAGCACCAACTGGCTTTCCTGCTCCAAACGGTAGCATATTCCACCATTCGCCAGCAGTTACTCCGTTTTCACCAACCCACAACGAGCGAAGAGCGGTGGTTGCACCGTATCGGTCTTGCATACGAGCAACGGCCTTTCGTTCAATCCAAAGAATGGCGAATTGAGAGAAAAACAGCATCAGGAAAACGATGTTGACAGCAGCAAATGTACCTGCAGCAAATGAGATGCTGGAGGCACTTTCTTCAGCGGCTGTACCGTCCAGAAGCTTGATGATGTTTGAACGGAAAATACCTTCCTTGTCCAAGAAGAATCCTACCAAATCGTACTTGTCATCCATCTTATCACCTCAACGGTCGGTTTCTCCAATACACGGGTCAAAGCTCCCCATAATAGCGGGGATGTCAGCTACTTTGTAGCCAATCATGGTCTTTGCAACGTAAGGAATGGTGATGAACATCGGCGAACGGATTGACAATCGGTATGGGTTTTTACCCCGTCCATCGCCACCACCCTGGATGTAGAACTTGGATGCACCACGGGTGCATTCGTAGTTGGAAAAGCCTGTAGCCCCTTCTGGAGCACGAGTGGGCGCTTTGGCAAGAATCATTTCGTCACCGTTGGAATAATTGGTGTTCTTACCACCTGGAATTTTCTCAATGGCGTCAAGGATCATTCTGCAGGACTGACGCATTTCTTCCATGCGAACACGGTAGCGGTCATAGCAATCTGCACCTTTGACCGAAGTTGGTTTTTCAACTGCAGGTTCCCAATCGACCTGGTCGTAAACGGAATACGGATGCGCCCAGCGAGCGTCGTAGTTAACTCCAGCAGCACGGATGTTTGGACCGGATACTCCGGCGTTGACCATGTCTTCAGCGTTAGCGTAACCAACACCTTGGAGACGGACAAGCCAAATGGTTGACTCGTCCAACATCATTTCGTATTCTTCAATACGTCGTTCAAAGAGCTTGACTTTAGCGACGAGCCGGTCAGCAAACCCAACAGGAATATCTCGCTTGACACCACCGATACGGGGGTAATTGTAGTGCATTCGGGACCCGCCAAGTTCTTGGAGCAAGTCAAGGAACATTTCACGGTCTCGCATACACCAGGTCATCAGTGTTAGACTGCCGATATCAGGGCCGTAAGCACCGAGCCACATCAGGTGAGATGCAAGGCGTTGACACTCAGCAGAGATAAGACGAATGTATTCTGCTCGTTCCGGCACTTCAACTTCGAGAAGGTCTTCTGCTGCATAGATGTAGGAGTTGGCCCACGTCATTGCGCTGACATAGCAGAGGCGGTCACAGTAAGGAGTGATTTGGGTGAAATCGCGAGATTCTGCAATCTTCTCAACGCCACGGTGGATGTAGCCGAGTTCGGCTTCTGTATCCACTACAGTCTCTCCGTCCACCTTAACGCGAAGCGTCCAAAGTCCGTGCGTCATCGGGTGTTGAGGCCCCATTGTAATCCACATTTGTGCCATGATATCACCTCACTTAACCCGACCCTCATCGGTTGGCTTACGACCAAACCCTTGGGCGTCGTCGTACATTTCATTGTAATCATGATAGCGTAGTTTGTGCTGCTTTTGCAGTGGGTGGAATCCTTCGGGGCTGTCGTGAGGATTCAAAACTCGGTGCATGTTTTCGTGGCCTTCAAAACGAATACCTACGAGGTCCCACGTTTCCTTTTCATTCCAGTCAGCTCCAACCCAGACGTTCTGAACGCTAGGCACACTTGGTTCATCGCCTTGAGGCAAGGTAACAATGATTTCAAACTCCAAAGGAATGTCAGACCCGGTGAGTTTGGAAGCAACAAGGACCGTGCTGGTGAACGGTTTCTGGTCGACAACGGGTTGTCGCATGAGGTGGTAAACAACTTCCCAGCCACGGTCGTCTCCGCCGTCTGGGAAATGCGTGCCCGTAACCATAGAGCAGTAATTTGCTCCGTGGTCAAAACGCAAGGATTTGGCCACTGCTGGCCAGTGTTGAGGTGGGCATTGGACACGTACAAACGCCATCTTGAAGGCGTTGGAGTGGTGCTCAACGGTTGAAGTTACATCGGACCCGCCAAATCGCTTGGTTAGGGTGGCGACACAGGATTCTGCAGCAGAATCGCTTTGTTCGTTGCTAACACGCATTCCCATGTTCAGTCCTCTCCAACGATGATGGGCTTCTCGCCCTTTCGACCACTGCTAGGTGCAGCACCGATTCGAATGATCTTTTCACGTAGTAGACCGAAACCGTCGATGAGGGCTTCGGGCCGTGGCGGGCAACCGGGGATGTAGACATCCACTGGAATGACCGTGTCAACGCCTTCTAAGACGTTGTAGGATTGGAAGTAAGGGCCTCCAGAAATTGCACACTCGCCCATTGCGATGCAGTACTTTGGCTCGGGCATTTGCTCCCATAGACGGACGACCTTGTCAGCGAATTTTTTCGTGATTGGACCGTTGACGAGAAGAACGTCGGATTGACGTGGAGATGAACGGAAGAGAACACCGAAACGATCTCCGTCAAAACGAGGCGTTGCGGCAGCAGCCATCTCAATGGCGCAGCATTTGATCCCAAGGTGGAGCGTGAACAGTGATTTGCGGCCTGCCCAATTGAAGTATCGTCCTGCGAGAACACTTAGAAATTGCTTGATTTTTGTTGCCTTGAGTGCCTCATCTGTGACATCTCCAACCATTTCAACAAGTGCTCGGCTATTGAAAGCCGCATAGTTTTCGTCTTGACCTGCCATATCATTCACCTCAGATGTAAATGCGACCCCGCTTGCGGAACACGTACCAGACTCCAAGAGCCATGGTAGCGAAGAAGATTGCTAGTGTAGTGAGTGCGTCGGTTGCCCCTGCCACCGCTGCGGTGCGGTCGGTGACATCAGCTGCTGTTGCGTCTGCAGCAACCATTCCGCCCAAAACGAGGAACATGAAGGCCACGTCGAACACCAAGAAAATGATGGCATACCAGTAGTACTGGAAGTGAAATTGAATCATTGCGTCTCCAACGGGTTCGCTTCCACATTCAAACGTCGTAAGGCGACGAGGGTAGAGACTGTGGTCTCGTTCGTAGCCTTCCAGCAGATAGGAGCGCGTAATGTGGGGCCGAGCCGGATCAACCTTGGGTCGGACGACCCACGTGATGAGGAAATTCGTTAGCGGCATGATGATGCCGAGAATGGTGAGGAATCCGATGGAAAGGTATTCACTGGGTACGGATTCAATTCCTGACATGTTGACACCCACAGAGAACGCATACGCTCTCTGTTCTTTCCGAATTGAGCCCCCTCAATAAGCGTTGTCAAAGGCCATAAAGAAAAAACGCCTGTCTCGCCGGTTTTTTTATCGGCCAAATTACACTTTCTCCAAAGGCGAATGAGGGCGCAGCCCTCTGTTTTCAATCCCTTCGAATGAGGAAGAGTAGCAAAAGGGCAACAATTACCGCTGCACCGATGGCTTGGAGGGTTGTATTGCCGGCCAAATCAAGAACACCTTCTGCGGGTTCGCCTTGAACTACAAACTGCAAATTCTGCCGGTCTAGAACTCCCGTGTCGGTTGGCTCTGCAGAGAGTGTGAATTTGTAAGCATCAGAAAGTTCAGCCCCGTAGGGCGCTCGGATGGTTGCGTTGATGTACAAACGCTCTCCTTCGTCCACCATACAAAACAATTCATTTTGTTCATAGGAACAATCACCGTCTTCGCTGTTCAAAACGACTGACCATCCACGAAGGTTTTCTGAGGTAAAGACTCGGATTTCCGATCGGACATTTCCAGTATTGACAACTGAAATCTCATGCTCAATGGCTTCCCCGCCGTAAACCAAATCAAGTTCTTGACGGGCCCCTGCCTCAATGAATTCAAGGTCTTGAATCACTGAGACATCAAGCATAATTGAAACCAGACCCGTACGATTGGCTGCGTTGGAAACGCTTGTCACTACAACCTCCAAAAGGCCACCTTGACCTGTTTCAGCGCCTGGGCTAACACGGATGGTCAGTTCAAAGTAAATATGGTAAATTTTTGCTTCATGGCCGATCATAAGGCCTTTGTTGAGCATTTGACTTTCGATGTTGCTCGTCGAGTCCCCCAAAATTGGCGCTCCATCTTCAAAAAGGAAGGTCTCGTTGGTCTGGTCCCAAATCCCATAACCATGTGGGATGTTAATCGGTTCAGTGACAGGAAGCCCATTCAGGGTGAGCGAACGGGTAGCAACCCCTTCAAGCCCGTTCATTGTAAACACGGCCTCGTCACGACCATCCCCCCTGTTGACAACCAACAGACCGTAGGTGATTTCTCCATTTGGAGGTAGGATTTTGGAAGCACTTTGAGGGATTTCACTGTCCTCTAGAGTCATAGACATTGCAAAGTTCCTGTCCGATAAAATTGCGAGGAAATCTACCTCTCTCTGATTGTCAGGAATGCCATCGTTGTCAAGATCTTGGGTGTTCGTATCGCCTTTGTTGCGGACTCGGACAGTGAGGAGTGTATTGTCAAGTTCTTCACCCATTGGGATACTCACGATCAAGTAAACGGTGGTAGTCGTTTGGGGATTGAGGTTGATTTCTGTGAACTGCATTCCGTTTTCATCTTCAAACACGGTATCCCATTCTGGGCTTTCGGATTGGTCAACAACTGAAAGAGCCATTCGGTCGCGAACGTTACCCATATTCGAGATTTCAATCGGGAAACTCACATCGGTCAAGGAACGCCCTGTTTGTTCGGTTGCAGGCGCCATCACTTCAAAGTCATGGATCTCTCCAATCGTCACTCGCAAAACAACACTATCGTAGGTCGCCCCCCCGCTTGATGGAAGAACTGAAAGTGTGATTTCAACGGCTTCTGTTGCAAGAGCTCCTCGCGGCACACGGACCGTCAAATCGACAGAAACTGAATCTTGATTCCCGTGACGAGAACCAACCAGTACGGTTGACTGTTCCAATTGGATCGCCCAACCAGATGGTGCACTTGATGAGGAGATGCGCAAGTTATCCTGCCCATTCCCTTGATTTGCGACTGTAACAACAGTGGATTTGTTTGAACCTGGGTCAATCCTATCAAGCAATGATGTTGCAAGTGAAATACTTGCCCCGTAAGATTGGCCAACAACGACGCGCAGTTGTTTTTGACAGTCCGGATCAACACTGCTTCCATCCTTTCCAAGAATTGTAATTACTGCTTCAGAGCCCGCATCTATTGAATCATCAGGAGACACATCCAAATCAACTGAAACGGTTCCCGCTCCGTTATTGTAACGAAGAAGTCGGGACGAGGCTCCATCTACACTTATCCACCCTGCTTTACTTCCAGTAGACGCAACGGTAACCGTCCAATCTACGTTTCCGGTGTTGCTAAAGGTGGCTGTTAGTGAACCTTCTTCACCAGGATTAACCGACATTGAAGTCTTGCTGAGTTCAACTGAACACGTCTTGAGTTCAGGGACAACGAGTTTGAAATCATCCGTGTCTTTTGCCTCTTGTGAAGGGTCGTTGGTTACCGTGCCCGTGACATCCCAGCAGTAGTCGTCAGCAGATTGACCATCCGGAATTTCAACGGTGGCAGTGATGGTTTCGACATCTTCGCTATCGAGATTGACCGATGTTTCACTGAGCGTGACGGTAAATTCAGAGGTACTACCGCAGCCAGGTCCAGAGTTTTCTTCAACGGCCAGAGCAATCGTTTCGTTCGTCTGCCCGGTGTTTTCAACATCAATTCTGAAGTCAAGTTCATCTTCACCGGCCCAATCTTGCTCCTTGTCACCGCTGTTAACGGTGAGTTCAACACCAAACACTGCACTTCCTGAACCATCGCCAGCAGTTGTTGTAACGGTCGTTGTTTCTTGAGCAGGGGCTCCAGCAACATCAGGTGGAGTTGCCTGTTCGTTGGCGTTGACTGTTACCGTTGTATCACAGGTCCCCTCAGCCGCTTGAGTGAGCGTCACGTTCATTGTAGCCTCCTCGTAGGCACCGGATTCAATTGGACCGGGGATCTGAGTAATACTGGAAGAATAACCGTTGCACTCCTGCGTTGCTTCTTGAGATGTGCTCAACTGAACGGTTACCGGATTTGACCCTGTATTTCGAACACGAATGACGTATTCGCCTGATTCGCCCGGATTAATTTCCAAAGCATTGGGAATTGGAGTAACTGTGATTGCCGCATCCCTCGCGCCGTCAGCAGAAACTGTTGGGGCAACCAACGGCAGGACAGACAGCGACATCAAAACGACGAGGAAGAGCGCCAAACGCTGGTGGGGAGCGGCCGCGCCGTCACGAGGTACCATACCCTCGCCTCAGAGTCATCCTATCAAAACCCTATGCTCTTTTTGAGTCAAAAACCGGCTCAAAAAGCCTCAGGCTTGAACAAAGTGTTCTGAACTTCCGGAGCAATTAACGCACTGTTCAAGCTGAGTGGCCTTGCAGTTGCTATGAGGAGTCCCATGATACCGAGCGCCACACGAAGGACATCCGAGCGTAGGCCCGATGACTGGCTCTCTACACGACCAGCAAATAGGGGCGGGAGTGGCCACCACAGCAGGCTCTGGTAGAACATTAACCGGGAGTTGTGTCGCAGCATGGGTTTGATGATTCTTGAGTGGAAGTGTTTGCTGATTTTGAGGACTCGGCGTTCGGCGAAGGACTCCTGCCCCAAGTGCACCAAGAACGACGAGGAGAACAGCCAAGCCCATGACCACAGACGTGGTGCTCAATCCTGATGTCAAGGAACTACCAATTGGTTCTCCTTCTGAAGTTGCAGCGAAGGAAAACGAAGCTGAGGAATCCTCATTTCCGACCAAATTCAAGGTCACTGTAGTTTCTCCGGGCTTATCGGCGCGTAGGTCCAAACGAACCAGCGTTGATTGCCCAACTTCAAGTTCAATGATATCGTTTCCGTCAATCGAAGCCGACCAATCATCTCCTGCATCTACACGCACTTGACGTTCAAAGCGAGTGTTTCCGGTGTTCGTGATTTCAATCACAGCTTGACCGCTGTTCCCGGTCTTGAAAGCCGGGATGCTTTCAACCTCCCATCCAACGATTTCATTTTCACCAACGAGAAGGCCAATTGTCTGAGTCAGAAGTACATCCTCGCCTTCAAGCGTCACGGTAAAGGAAGGCTCAGTCAATGGCGCAGCCCCATTCGCAATGAGGATAGAGCATTTGAGCGGGACCAATTGATTGAACTCAACAGTCGCAGAGAAAGAGCAGTCTCCAAACAAGCCCGGGCCGGTTTGCAAACTGACGCTTGGCGCCCATGGCGTGGTTGCATCGTTACTGACTAGCCATGTGAATTCCATGGCTTCTCCTGTTGGGTGAGACCCTGAGCCTTGAGGTGTTGAAAAACTGGTACCATCAAGGAGTTCTAATCCTACAAAGGTGAGCGAGGGGGCGGCTAAAGTCTCAACGACCAAATCCCCGTTCCAAGAAAACACATTGGTCGGCACCTCAAGGTTGAATTGAATCGCGCCTGATTTCGCTGCGCCGTTTCCTTGTAACGTATAGAGAAGGCTTGTACTGCTTCCCCATGCCATGGAAACCGGTTCAATTGGAGAGGTAATGGACCATCCCGAAGGAAGGGTAAACGATGGGGTCAATTCAAGGTTAATATTCCCGCTGTGTTCAACCGAATACAGCAGGGAAACAGTGGAATTAGGGCTTAGTTTCGAGTACGAAGACTCAAGATGAATGTAAACATCTCGAACGGTTTCTACTTTGATAGGGATCTCAAAGACCACCGATTTTTGAAGTTCAGTTTGACTGATAGCAATCAATTCAACCACACGTTCAGCACCTGCTGCAGTCAATACCAGCGGGGGCGTGAGCACAAGGTCAACCGATCTGTAGGCGCCACTGTCAATCAGTCCTGTAGAACCCGACAAGGCCCCTCCTTCACTGCCCAAATTTGAGAACCCAGCGTTCCAACCCGTTGGAGGTTCAAGGAATAAATCGTAACCAATGGCTGTGTTTCCATTATTGATGAAACGAACCGTCAGGTTGGTTGGGTTTGATGGATGTACTGGAACGATGGAATAGTCAAACTCAAGGTTTGCATTGGCCAAGTCTGGAACAATAAAACTGAGTTCAAATGGATACGTCACGCCGTTGTCTACATCAAGGCCGAGCAGGTCAATCCGATAGTCACCTGGTTGAGGTGGCGCTGGATGAACCAATGTAACCGTGATGTATTGTGATTCTTGTCCTTCAAGACTGAAATTTGAAGTGGTACTTCCAATATACCAAGGTAGGCTTTGTCCGTTAGCGCTGTTAACGACTTGCCCGGTTTGCATTGAAGCATTTGTGGAAATCAGAGCCGTATTTGTCAAGGTGAGATTCCAGGAGGTTGTCGTGACATTTGTTTCAGATAGGGTCATGGTTGCGGAGGGGGATTCCAGTTTCACACCGGGGGCAGTAATGTTCACCGTGATGTCGTGCCGATTGTTATTTTCCCGAATCTCTTCAAGAGTGTCGTCTGGGTCAATGATGAATGAAAGTGTGCTTGTTCCTGC
This sequence comes from Methanobacteriota archaeon, assembly GCA_018662715.1. Lineage (GTDB taxonomy): Archaea > Thermoplasmatota > Poseidoniia > Poseidoniales > Poseidoniaceae > Poseidonia. The sequence continues at coordinate 11,268 of JABJFP010000070.1, forward strand.
AGACTGCGGCGTCCAATCCCAAACCATTTTCTTGGTAGAACCTGCCCCTAAGGCTGTTGATTTGCGGCTTATTTCGGTTCCATCAACCTCAAAGATAACGGGGAAGGAGTCGGCCAAAACGTTTCCAAAGTTGAACACTGAAGTTGTCAACTGAACCGGATCGCCTACTTGTGGAATACCGACGTTCATCTGGAATTCTTCGGGTTCCATCATCGGGTCTGGTCTCAAGTCATTCACGCCATGCCCTAGGACAGCAACGGCATAGGGTTGGGTTTTGGAACCGCTGTGTTGCCCGTCTTGGATTTTAACCGTCCACGTCCCAGGCATGGCAGCATCGATGAGTACTACTTCCAAATTGTTCACTGTATCTCTTGAACCGCCGGTTGTTGAACGGCCGTTGGCAAAGTCATTGCCCAAGTAAGTCGTCCCGTCAGGAGAGGTGACAATGAGGTCAAGGTCATTGACAAGTTGGGCATTGGAGAACCTTGAGCCTCGTTCGTCAGACCATGTCAAGACGGCTTTGAACAAACCAGAGGCTTGAGATACGTTGAATGAGTAAGTTTTGCTGTTGCCAGTACCTGAAAGTATCGAACGGTCATCAACCCAAATACCCTGTCCTGTTGGCGGAGCAAGCGTGTTACGCAAGTTAATTCGGCCCCAGCCCTCATCGTCGTTGGGTATGTTTCTTGACCCTACATCTTCGGCTCCAAGAACCAAGAGTGCCTTTACCAGAGCGCCTTGAGGCGAGGGGCGTTGTGCGATTTCCTCCAAGTATTCCCGAATCATCAAGGCCATACCGGCAGCATTGGGGGTAGCCATTGAGGTCCCTGTATATTCGAGGTAGTAGGAATTGCTCCATGTTGAACTGCCGGTATCTGTTGCTTCCTGGGCACGGCATGAACGAACGTATCCTCCCGGTGCGATGAGATCGGGTTTGATACGGTCATCATCTGTTGGGCCTCGTGATGAACCTTGCATAATTGAATCCGGAGCGCCATTGTAGCGGTTTTGATGGTTTCCAACCGAAACGACGTTTTTCGCAGTAGCCGGAGGTGAGACGGTTCCTGAATCAGGGCCGTCGTTTCCTGCAGCGAACAGAATGGTCAACCCTTCTCTCCCACTGTAATAGCGGTCATAGTAACTTGCTCTGTCATCCACATCCTCAGTTTCTGAATTGTACTTTCCTTGTTGGCTGGCTGAACTTGAACCCCAAGAGTTGGTGTGGGTGCGTGCATCGGCATTGTAAGCCGTATTCAGCAGATTGTTGAGAGAGGGTGATTGAAAATTGCCGGTATTGTCATTTTCCATGGCTTGGAAGTACAAATCTGCGGCTCCAGCGACACCAGAATATCCTCCACGCGTTCCATCACCAAGAACGGTGCATGACACGTGAGTTCCATGGCCTGAGTGTTTATCGGCAGTAGAGCCATCTCCAATCACGTCAAAATTTCCGACGACACGAGAACCAAAATCACCGTGGTCGTCATCCAGTCCAGAATCTGCAACCGCTACAACTTGGCCTGAGCCGTCCAAATCGGTGGTAAAGTACGTCTTCATGGTATTGGTTTCCATATGACCTCGGGCGTTATCGTTGAACGCAGCAAAAGCCGGGTCTGGACGAAGATACATGACCGATGGTTGCTGCATTATGGTGAGGAGGTTTCCTTCCTCCACAAATCCCTCGTAGCGGCCATCGTCCCAAGCTCTCGCTTGCTCAAGTCCTGTATGTGCAACATCACCGAGATGCTGGTCAATGACCCCGTTTCCGTTGTCCGTTAACGTCACCCGTTCCATGGGTCCCTCATCGTTGCGCCATCCTTCCAATCGCACCAACATGGAAGCGATGGCTTCTTCGCCGCCTTCCATTAAAAGAAGGTCCATCAGGGTCGATTCTACGAGCATACCTTTGGGAACTTCATGACTTGCGGCGATTCCTTGGACCTGCTCTGATGTACGCAGTGCAGTCGGGGTACCTTGTACCATGAGGCCCGATGGGGCGATGAATTCTCGAACTTCAAGCCCGTTGATGGAAGAGAGTTCGTTTCGTACTTCTGTGAGGCGAACTTCATCAGAAACGAGCAACATCAAGAGGTCAAAACGAGGCTCCATCCATTCAGAGGGAACTGGACGGTGCAGTTGTAAACCGTTCATGTCAAAGGTTCCAAAAGGGCCTGCTGCGAGGATATCGCGTTGTTCATCTATCAACGATTCGTCGAGGATTCCCACAGCATCATGATAGACATTTTCCTTAATATCAAACCGAACCCACTCCGGCTCCAGAATCTCTTCAGAGTCAATTCTTGAGTTCTCACTCATCATTGGACTCGTTGATGCAACGAGCAGGAGGAACAAGAAGAGGATGACCCATCTTCGGTTTTGTCCACCTGACATGAATTCCCCTCCCTCTCCTGCACTTTATCGCTTCGCTTCTCTTGGACAAACGATGCTTCAGTTAATTGGCCAATAATGTCGCGGAGCCTTATCCATGAAAATTTCTTGAGACCACTCGCCTACCGGATGACTCTCTTGGTTAATTTCTCGCAATTGTCCTGAATAATCTGTGTAACTTAACGAGACCACAAGTTGATAATCGTCCCATACCGTATGACCAATAATCATCATCTCTAATTCATCTCCTGCAATGGATGAGTGAGCCGAAATCCGACTGATTGATATTTCCATGTGGTCGAGGTAATCTCCATCATCTGTTTGAAACTCAACTCGGATTTCCACATCGATAATATCCCTGCTACCATCATTGTGAATTTCGGACATAACGAGGTGACCGCCACGCTGCATGTAATGCGTTTCAAGTAAGACTGAATCGCGCGGAAGAAGCCAGTACCATCCGCTGAAGGCTAGCATAATGAAAAGAAAGACGACTGCTCCTGCCATCCCGACCCTTGAAGGAGTGATTTCTTTTCCAAGTGTTTGGAGCAGTTTAGCAGCCTCTTGGGCGGCCTCCCACGCTTCAAGGTCTTCACCCTCAAGCGTTTCACGGTCACTACGAAGGTCTTCGGCAGTTGGTTGACTCATGAGATCACCCAAACAAAAGTGCCAATCCAGTAGCAACGCCAGAACTGATGGGTTCAACCACCATGATGTGTCGTGTTTCTACGAATTCACCGGTTAACGAACCGACGAGAGATAGGTCTGTTACCATGCCGTTAATTCCGATTGAAGAAGCAGTAGGGATGACACCAGTGAATTGTGCATCGAGCAAAACTGCTCGTCCGTCCAGGCGTAGGTCTCCGAGTATAGGGACGTAATATCCCGGCTCAACAAAGGCTTGAGCACTGGCAACCAAACGTCCTTCGTTGATGTCATCAATGATAATGACTGGGAATTCTCCGGGCCCTGTGTAAATGTGGATGGTCGCCCCCTTGAGGTTTTCACCAACGACTTCAACCCGCTCAAGTGTGACACCAGGGGCTGCTGGAAGGTCGGTTTGTTTGATGTATACACGTTTCACGCCGCTATCAGAGGAGACGATTCTCATGCCGTAGTCATCGGTTTGCTCAAGAACAAATCGTTTTGGAAGGTCTTCTGCAATCATCAACACGTCACCCTTTGCATCGATTGAACGCCCTGTAGCCTCAAGATAGAGGTCCATGTCATCAGTATTGGATGAATAATCAAGAGTTCTCATGCCTTGGAATGCTGTTTGTTGGCGAATGTCGAAACGGGTGTCGGGGACCGTTGAAAGGTTCATCACTCCGGGTAGATTCTGCATGAACGCTGTCGAAGGCCACCAAAATCCATCAACGTAACGAAGCTGCTTCAGCATTAACGAATCTGCTGAATGGTCGTCGATGCGGAATTCTTCGGGGACAAAGAGGTCAAGTTCCAATACGTCACCGATGGTTGCTGATACGTCAGTTGATTGAGGGATACCCATAACCAAGGCTTCAACGCGAGTAAGTGCTTGATGGTCAATCAAGAGTGCATAAGCCGATTTTAATCGAACACCAGCATCATAGCGCATGTCCATAGATACCCTCGGCACGGTGAGGTTTTCTTGAGTTGAAAACAAGACATTGACTTCAACATTGTTTGGTTGAGTCGTGTCCAGGCCGTCAATCAACAATTCGAGGTCCTGACCGTCAAGCCCTCGCGCAACGATAGAAATTTGTTCGCGCTCTGGCTGCCATTGAGACATTTTCAAATCTACCTCATAGGTCGGTACATCACCAATCATTCGGAAATCATAGAGAATCTCAATCTTTCCAGCAGGTAAAGAAGGGAGCCAAGCTTTGATGTGCCAGGAACGACGATCTGTTAGTGTAATACCTTCTTCCTCAAGGAGCGTAAGATTGACTCCAATCAATTCTTCGTCGTAAATACGTCCGTCCTCAAGAGCGTCAACGAGTGCATCTGCAGCAGTGATATTTGCAGCATTGGCAATGGAAAGTGCTTGGTTTCGCTCGTTTTCCAAAATCTTTCCGTCTTCAAGAATTTCAGTCATGGTAACACGGCTTGATTCAACAAAGGTCGGCATGCGAGAGAGGTTGAATGTGGGGAGGGTTTGTTCAATAGATTCAACGCCAATTCCATGCGACCATTCCGGCTCATTGACCAAATTGCTTCCTTTCTTCATGTCCACGGTCATGTTGAAGGCCTCTCCGGTGAAGAGGTCAAGCCCAAGACTCATGTTTTCATTTTCGCCAATCACGCCACCTACGTCAACGGTTAAGCCATGGACGAAATCATTGACGACCGTTCCGAAGTCAACCAAATCTCCTAAGAAGAACGATAATGCTTCGATGCCCTCGTCTTCGCCAAAGGTTGGCAATTCAAGTCCATCTGAATCAACATCGCTCGGTAGTGTAAGCGATATGTTTGCAGGAAGGGGTGCAAAGTACACCTTGCCGTTAAGTCCGAGGAAAGGGTCCTCATGATTGGTTTCGTCCTCAATGGACACACCAAATGGAGAGGATTGGGAGCGGACCAATTCAACCACGGAATTACCTTCTGGGCCCGATGAACCTGGAATGAGTGGGCTTAATCGCTGAATTGATGTTACATCGGAAATTTGAGTGCTCAAACTTGCTTCAGCCGTATCTTCATTCACCCAAAAGCGCATGTGGTCTCCGTCCATAGTGAGCGGGACCGTGGCGTTTGTCATCTGAACCTGAATGCTCTCCATTGGAGAATCAGCGATGTAACCTACGGTGTCTCCAAGAATCAATGAGAAGGTTGCTGGCAAGCCGTTCAGACGGATGGCGTTTCGCTGAGTGCCAGATTCCCCGCCGTAAGTTATGGTTCCAATAGGCTCACTTGCGCTGTATTGGAGCGCCTCTGATTCTTGTAAAATATTGAATGTTCCAGGGCGGTTTGAAACGGTGGCAGACTGTTTGACCGCTTCGTCAAGATTGCCATCGTCGTGCCGTATGTGCCCGATGAGTAGGGAGCCTGCTGGTTCGCCATCAAGTTCCATATTCCGTATTTCATTCACTGGGTCAAACGAATGTCGTACATGCGATATGCCTCCGATACGCATGCTCATGGCCACAGGGACCAACGGGTCTTGTGGGCCTAAGCGGCCGTTAACCACCTCAATATTGGTGTCTTCGGAGAGCAGGATGTGGTCCATTTCCGGCAACCAAGGTTGAGGACTACTCGCTAGTGCAAAGGCCATTTCACCGAGGTAGGTTGCTTCTCTTTGGGATGATGGTAGACTTTTCTTTACCTGATTAAAACACCGGATGTCAACTTCTCCACCGGTTGAGCCTGCAGTTCCAACAACGGCATTCGGGAGGCCGTTGAGAATTGTTCCAATGTCCAACACGACCTCGATGACGGTCAGGAGAGCGTTGTCAAGCAATTGTGCTATTGAATTCAAATTCGGATTATCATAATTGATCCGACTCGTTCCGCTTGAAGGAATGAGGAAACTTCCTTGAATCACAATAACCCTCGGCACCTGTTCTACCCGAACGAGCATTGACGAACTGTCGTCTTCATATCCTCCTCGCTTAAATGTTGAAATGAAGTCCAGGGAATCAATAGACCCTGTTCCAGCGATCAAGAGAAGGGTATTGGGTGGAGCAGCTGGATTTATGGGCAACGTTGGGTCGTTGACGTTATTGGTTTGGTCTCCAGTGAAATTCTTGATGGCGACGATAAAGGACAGGCGTTCAGGCATTTCGCCAGGCAAGTTCACCGAGCCAGGCGCTTCTCCAATCATCGTAAAAATAGCGTTTATTTCATCCTCGTGCATTGAATCGGAAGGCAGACCGCGAATCCATATGCGCGAATCCGTGATGTTGCCGAACGGACTGTCTCCTTCAGGGACATTTGAACGGTCTTCGAAATAGTGGAGGTATACATCGATGTCAACATCTGAAAACAATTCAACGGTATCAAAGGAATTTTGCCCATAATTGTCATTTCGTAAGGTCAAATCAACTTCAGTTGGCAGGAGCGATGACCCTTTTTCGGGATGGAATCCCACGTCAAGATAAGCCAACTCAAGAATCGGCACCGTATTATCAGCCCTCACTTCACCAAAGTGAACATAGCCGATACCGATTCCAATACTGCACTTGTGTGCACGACTTTCGGCATCTCCATCCGTAGCAGGGTCGTAGTTGAACGTCTGGCTACAATCGGTCTGTTTTTGTCCACCGTTAGCGTTCGGATTTGCTAAACGGACGGCGTATGGCGCTGATACGCTCGTGAGTGCAAGGTCGCTCGAATTGATTGCACCTCCAAGTAGGTCAATCGCTAACTGTCCGACCGATGCGTACACTGCGCTAAGGGCGAAAGTCATCTTTTGAATTCCGACTCCAAGCGTCACATCATGCGGGGGCTGGGTAAATCGGGTGTCGATGACAATAGCATAGGATTCTGAATTGGACAAGGTAATGTCAAAGGCCAGACCCTTCATTAGCGACACTTCAAGATGTTCAAGTTCGTCCCAAATCGGGTCGTTTTCATTCAAGGCCTCAACGTTCCATTGGAAGGTTGGTCGTAGCCAGATTTCTTCAATGACAGGGATAATCCCGTCTCCAAACTCAACGCCCCAGCCTTCGTTAAGGGTTGTGAGTCCTTCAATGGTAAGAGCAACTGAAAGGTCATCCGTACCATCACCATCAATGTCAATGAAATTTTTGAAAAGAACGAGGTCGGTTCCGACAAGAAGTTCTCCAGTGAATGTTCCCGAGTCCCATGCTTCGTAAGAAGGCCCGTTGTTTCGAGAAGTGAAATTAACATAAATTGCATATGTGTTGATACCGACGCCCAGAAGGTTATCTAAGCCGAGGTTTTCAACCGAAAACAAGGTCTGCCAGAGATTGTAGGGCCATTCTTCAGGGCTGGTGGCCAAGTCGGTCAAGAATTGGTAAGGTCGCGGGTGATCTTCGACCAGTGGTGAAGTATCTCGAAGTTCAACTTGGTTGAGGTAACCCTCTGCATCAGCAAGAGCGTCACCTGTTTGAACAGGACGTTTTGAAGCATCCAGAATAGCAAATGAATTCTGTGCTCCGTTAATGGCTACCAGTTCTTCATTGGCGTCCGAACGACTTGCAAGCGTTTCTGCAAGCGCATCAAGAACGCCAAAGTCATCGCGGTCCACCGTAGCATCCGCAGAAACAGGTTGCATCATTGAAAGCATCATGATGACCACGAGGAGCAATGCTGCCTTTCTTGGGTCGCCCGATTGAGGCAGGCCCGCACGAACAACACGCGTAGCCTTCTCATCCATGCATCAACCTCGGGGGTCATCCTTTAGGAAGGATTCGCCGGTTTGCTCATACAAACAGATGTTCTTTGGGCATATTATGAGGATGATTGGGTGATGGTTTGGTCAACACCGCAACCAGGACAACCAACCACGGCAACTTCAACACCTCTAGGCATATCGAGTTCAAACACAGCATTGCATGCTGTGCAGGTATGACGTATGTTAACGAATGCAGCAGGCTGTTCTACCTCTTTTGGAGCAGGTTGCGGTTCAGTGGCCATTGGTGGCATCTGGATTTCGGAGCGGTTGACTTCAGGCTCATAAGGTGGGATTGCAGGTGCTGGCGTAGCGACTGGCTGTTCCACCGGTGCAGGAGTAGGTTCGGGTTCAGGTTCATCGTCCATAAACGCTGCAAGTGCATCGATTGTTACGGCTGAAGATGGGGCTGGAGTCTGCTCCATTCCAAAGAGCGATGCAGCCTCAAGAGCCGCTTGACTGCTCCCTTGTGAAATCGCTTCGGCTTGATACTGAGGGGGAGGAGCAAACGATAGATTGGGGTCTGCTGCTGCGCCAGCTGAACTACCATAAATGGCCTCCATTTCTGCAGCCTTTGCGTCAGCCTCGGAATCATCCTTTGATTGGATTTCCCCCTGGTCCAATCCTGCGATTTCTATTGCTTTAGCGAACAAAGAGAGTTTGCGACGTTGAGCGACCATTCCGATGTGACCTTGTGCCTCATCTTCATTGAGGCCCCGGCCAGTCAACAATTCGAGTGCAAGTCGGCGCTGCCATGAACGGAAGCCGAGAACCGATACAACTCCGGTAAGACAGAGGATAAACAGAGCCATCATGACTGGCCCAGCAAGGCCTGCCGTAGAAGGTGGAGAATTCACTTCAACCTTGAAGGCGAACGATGCCGTGTTGTTAGAAGCGTCAAAAACCGTGATGACAATATCTTGAGTTCCCTCATCGTCGAATGCAATATTAGGCTGGAGCCCCATCATATCGGCATCGTCCCGAGTATCTCCATTGCCGTCAGAATCCTTTGACGGATTGAGGTCCCAATGCACGCGCAAACTGGATTCGCTGTCGTATGCGTCACTCACTTTAATATTGAACTTGAAATTGTCACCTGCGTACACTTCGGTCGGGAAATCAGCGAAGAGTGATGTATTGAAGGCTGGAACGGTTGGATCGATTGAACGAATGGTCGTTGATGTACTCGCAGTATTTCCCGCAGCGTCTGAAACGATGAGCCCGAGTTCGTAAACTCCGATCTCATCCCAAAGCAACGGGAGGGTTGTCGTGTTCCCAAAAGCCACTCCATTAATGGTCCAATCGCACGAATCCACTGCATCATCATCGGTACTTGAGAGGCAGTTCATCGAGATACCCGTGCCTCTGTCAACTTTCCATCCACCCGAAATCGGCGTACCGTTTGAGGAAATGCGAGCGATTGGGTCTTGGGTATCCACAACGGTCACCAAATAATCAGCAGACGCCTGTTCTCCAGTTGGAGAAGTGGAGGTGACTGTGATGGTTTTGACACCGGGGGTCTCCCATGATGGAGTGGCTGTGAATCCAGAACCATCTGCGTCATTGGAGGGGTTTCCGTCCTCATTGCTGTCCACAGTATCATCAAAGTCCCACTGCATCGAGGCTATTTGTCCAAGGCGGTTTGCAGTTGCTGACCCGTCAAGTAAGATGGAATCTCCAATGGATACCGTTGAATCGCTTGAATCCGAAACTTTCGGAGTCAATGGTGGTGCAAGTTCGATTCGTACCGTCATGCGCAGGTCTTGTGTTCCATTTCCTCCTCCAAGAGGAACGTCCGTATTGTCTACAACCAAGAGCAGTTCTTCACCGTCAAGGTCGCTGGGTACCATCCATGTCACGGACTTGGGAACATCAACGCCCTGAAGGGCGCCGCCGTCGATGTATTGTACACCTACCGCACCTAATTCGTAGCGCTGATGCATCAATCGCGTTTGCAGATATACATCTCCGATGAAATCTAAATCCCATCCGGAAACCACGACGGTGGTTCCCGCATCAAGGCGTAAATCATCACCTGAAAGGAGGATGGAGAAATCATCTTGTCCAACCGCAACCAAATCGTGGTACGGCGTCCAATAGGCTTGTTCTAGGGGAGTTACCGTGGCTGAGACTTTGCTACGTACGCCACCTTGGTCGCCGTTGTCATCATCACCATCATGAGCAAGATTGTCCAAAACCATGTACCAGTTTTTGGATTGAATAGAGGGAGGAACTGCCCAGTGGAACTCATACCCTCCCAATGCAGATTCTGTGGATGCCGGTTGTTCCATAATCGAACGGTACGACTGGCCCAGTTCATATGGCTGAATGGTATTCTGGTTAAAGAACAAAACATCCAGTGCATCGTCAAGAATAATCAGTTCAATTTCGAAGACATCACCGGGGACAAGCGTGCCCAAGTCCACGATAATGCAGACTCCGGGGTCAATGTCAATCGTTGAACCAAGGTTGCCGATCGTTTCTGTCAAACACCCCGGACTGTCTCGCCCTTCTGTCGCAGATGCAGCCATTGGAACGCAGGCCGCTGATAGCAAAAGAAGGACCAAAACGAACGAGCGCATGAAACGAGGATGAGCGTTTTCCTCTTCAACGATTTGGTGACATGTTTCGCTTTGACCAGCCTTCTTGACCGAAAACGAGGTGACTCACTGAACCATCTTCGCCAACACGAAGGCGGTCACCATCGTTCAAGCAGACAACATCGAGGTGTGCATCTCCAACATCAACTTCATTTGAAACCGTTTCAAGATCTTTGATTCTGCTGCTGTAATGAGTGAGGGCAAGGTGGTTGACCTTCATTTGTTGGGCCGTTCGCACTGCTCCAGCAACGGTTGAGTGAAGGTGTTCAGCCGCTTTATCGCTTTGAGATTCTAGGAATGTTGCCTCGTGAACGAGTAAGGTTGGCGTTGCCGTACGAAGGAGTCCAGGAGCCCCTTCTGCAGTATCGCCTGAAAGAATTACGCTCAATCCGGAGCCGGATTTGCCTCGGAATGAATTGGCATCGAGAAGGTCTCCGTTCTCAAGCGTCACATCATCTCCACGAGCAAGACTCATCCGTTGCTCTTCGGTCAAACGGAGTTCAGCTGCCCGAAGGCGGTCAAATTTGCCCCGTTTCCCAACCTGCTTGATGGCCCAAGCACATGAAGGAACGGAGTGGTGTGTTTGTAACGCCTCTATTTTACAAGAAGACCATCCAATGGGTTGAGGCATGCTGTCCAAGGCTGCGGCCTTGCCTGTCTGGGCATTAAGTTCAACCCAACGATTCTCCTTCATGTCGCCAAGAACCCACCGAGTTGGGAAGGTAAGCCCTGAATCGTTAGCACCGAGAGAATGCCAACTGCGCCACTGGCGTGCAAGTTCTGAGGGAGGCGTGTCTGTGGGCAATTCGGACCCGCTCAAAAGAGCATCAAGAACCGCTCCAGTGCTTGGGCCAAGAATCAACAACGGAGTTTCTCTATGGTCAAGGCTCATGGTTTGCATCCAAGGAAGTGCCCCCCAGGTGTGG
>JABJFP010000071.1 GCA_018662715.1 Methanobacteriota archaeon
GTAAGAGTAGACACACCGCTCCTGAAGGCGGGGGCATTGATGCTCACACATGACCTCAACCAACTCGGAGTCGTTGACCGAGACGGGACACTCGTTGGAGTCGTTGGTCACAACACCCTTGCAAAAGTGATGCCGCGTTTTATTCTGTGATCAAATTCCCCAATAACGGTCAGCTTGGGCTTGTTTTGCTTGGAGTGTTCGGACAACAGTCATTACCATCCAGAGCACAACCACCCAAATCAATGGGGTTGTCAAGTCGTCCAGAATCATGTTAACGCTGAATTCGTAAGATGATCCCTCCAGTACACGGATGGCGATATCGAGAGCCGTGTTGAGGAAGGAGTAGACGACCATGCCAAACACGCTAAGGACAATCAAACTACCAGAAAACGACCCGCGCTTCAAACGAAGAAGCATAAATCCAGCTGTTGATGTCAAGAAGGCAATGATAATCCAGGCGAGTGAAGAGTGAATCACGTTCAACCATACAACGGACTGCGCTGCCGAATTGACATCTTGCTGGCTGAATGCACGCCACCCTTCCGCTACGGCGAAAATAGCACTGAAAAGAGTGGCCGTCCAAAGAAGCGAGGAAAACATCGCGGCGTCGGCATTTTCTCGCATTTCCTGAATCACACGGTTAACCGTAGATTCAATTCCTGCACCTTTGCTGAAGATGTACAGCCCGAGGACCAAGGGGAGGGCACCGATGACAATCCCGCCGATTTCGTTGGGGAGCATGATTCCGAGCCCCAAGATGGCCATGACCGCACCAAGTGGAATCATGATTTTTGAACGCCATTTTGGGTCTTCAAGGGCTTTTACGATGTAATAGTACGTCCCTTCAATACCCTTCGATTGCTTGACAATAATTTTCTGAACATGGTCAATGCGGACTTGAGATTGTATGATAGGTAGGACGCTTTCATCTTCAACGCCGTCTGTAACAAGAATGGCTTCATCTGGTTGGAACAAGGAGACAACTTCCTCAAGTTGAGCAGCCACGGCTCGGTCAGAGCGCATTCCGACCTTTTCATCACCGGTAAGAATGGCGATTTCGATTTCATCTTCCTCTCCCTTGGCTTCAACCAAGGCGTCGTGTTGAGACAATGCTCCAAGAATTGCGTTTGTGTCGCTTTCTTCAGGGTCTGCAATCCCGAGTTTCAAAGCGGCAGTGAGGACTTGCCTCCGGCCGACAACAGGCCCTCGAATTGAAGTCTTGATGCCAAGGTCGTTATCCCGGTCAACCGTCAATACAAGAGTTCTCGTCATCGCTTCACCTCCGCTCCTTGTTAGCCCACTGACGACCTTTCATTCAAAACCTTGTGCATTTCTTTCAGCGTTGTGCTTGATTCCGTTTGACTCTAGAAGGTACGAGCAAGTTCAACGGGTTGGTCGCACTTGTACTGAGACCATGTCGTCTTTCCCTGACGGTGGATCGCTCCAATCAGCATCTCCGGGCAAAATGAGCCCAGCACCTGTTTTGACTAAACGAGCGGCGATTTCTCTCTGAACTTTGACCAATTCATCCCAATTCGTGTCTTCGTCCTTCCAAATCTTCCATCGCTTCAAATCCCGAGAGCTGCGGACAAGGCGAGCGTACAACTTCAAATGCAAGCGGGCGGACATCGGCCACCAAATCAAGAAGAGAAGGAATACGCCAACGGCTGGTAAGTACGTGACATATTCAAGCAACCAGTGGGACAGAAGAAGAGAATTTACCGGACTAGAACTGCTTAGAAGCGACCACGTAATAAAGGCAGATGCAACCATCCACCAGAGCGGAAAGAACACAATGGCTGAAAGCACTTTGATGGTTCCAATTACGGAGGTATCAATCTCTCGTTTTTTCATCAGCCAGCTCAGGAGGCCGTTTCCTTTGTATGGGGGATAATTCCCTGCAACTGCACTCCATGTGACAAGTCCAAACATCCAAACAAGCGCCCACAGCCACACTGAAAGCACCTTGAGATAACCCATTGCCGAGAGTGTTTCCGGACGGGCGTCGACATCGTAAGGAGTGATGCCTCTGCGCGTCAATTCTGAGAAATGGGTTTCGCAGTCCACAGCCAGCCGTTTGGTTTCCTCTGGCTCGTGAACCATCATGTATTCCCAGCCTGCTCGCAATCGGCGAGCCCCTAAGACGGATTCAGCATAGGTCGGCTTGACCAATTTCCCACCCGCAATCCGGTTCTTTTCGGCGTAGGCAAGGCTCCGACCTTTCCAAATCATGGTCCGCTCCCTCCAGGAGGTTTTCGACAAATTTGCTCTCTGTAATTCAACATCAATGGCCTTTGTGACCTCGTCAATCCACATCCGGTCCAAACGGTCCTGCTCGAAGGAATCTGCCATTGTTGCAGGTATCGGGTTCAAATCCATTACTCGTTCAATGACCACAGCAGCCCGTTCACGGAACGTATGTGATTCGGAATAATGAAGGCCAATCGGGACCAATTGTGGTTCAGGCAACCCTTTTTCTTGAGCCTCACGACGAGCATGAAGGAGAATTCTTGCCGCCCCTGAGCGTACGCGCTTCACGCCAGATTCAGCATGTGTCGTTCCCTCTGGGAAAATCAAAACCCGCCCTCCATTAGCGATTTGTACTGACATTTCAGCAAGCATGGTAGCATTTCTCGCCCGTGATGCATGTTTGTCTTTCGAATCTCTTGGACGCTCAACAGGAACCACCCCCGATGCTTTCAATATACGTCCCAGTATGGGGATTTTGAACAAAGTGTGTTTCGCAATAGTGGTCAATTTACCCGGAAGGGCCGCGGTCATCAGCATGGGGTCAATCAGGCCGCTTGGATGCCATGTAATGAACAACAGGCCGCCTTCAGGCGGGAGGTTTTCATCGTCTACGATGTTAATTTCCCGGAACCAAATATTGGTGAGGAAACGATAGAATCTGCGTATGATGCGGTAGGATAACGGAACCTTTGACTCTTGGCCCCCAGATGGGTCTCGCAACCATCGCATGATAAGCGGAAGTCTACCTTACCTTTTAGCAACATCTCCGCCGCTATGAATTCAATCATCATCAGAGGAGGACTTCTGTTCCGCGGAACCTTCGGGCTGGGCAGGTTCCTTTTCAACCGATTCTGCAGGTTTTGAGGTAAGGCGCTTCCATCGCTGAGTCGCTCTAATGTACTTCAGAGGATGGTCCATCCAAGGTTGGTCGCAGGTACGATTGTCACCAGGGAGTACGGGGCAATTGTGATTGATCTTCAGTTTCCCACATCCAGCAGGAGTGTATTCGTGCTGGTAAACATGCTCTACTTGATAGGAGGTTGTTGATTCACTAAAATCCGGAGCACCTCTGAAGAAGCCGACACAGGCCTCTTGCGGAAGTGCAAGAGTGGCGGCCATTGAGGCTAAAAAAAGGCGCCCAAAGTGGTTAACGTTGACTCCGTTCGTGAGTTCGGCGATGATTTTTTGCATGCAAGGAGGCCAATCGCTCTCTTCTGCTCCAACCAATGCAATAGCTTCACTCGCTTTATTGGCCATCAAATTACGAACAATTCCAACTGGTTCAGCAAGACGTACGGCCAAATCTGTCGTGACCTCAGCCATCTTCTCTAGCGCTTCTTGCTCAATGCCTCGCTTGATGCGCTCTCGAAGCAAACGCGCAAGTTTGGCTGATGATGTGTATTGTCGTTCATTATGGAGGGTTACCCAACCATCTTTCAGGTCAACGTTAGGAAGCCGCCAGCGGTCTCCAGTAATTTTTGGGCAGATTTCAATGAAATCGGAGAGACCTATTTTCCAGAGTGAAGAGTTCCCCTGCCTTAATTGACGCATGCTCGTTGAAGAGGATGCAAGAACTGCTGAACCTGTAGGCTGTGAGATTCGGACTGCTTCCGAGATGTAGGTTTCAGCAAGAACGGGTAGATTGACTTCATCTTGAATCAACAGTTGTTCTGCACGCGCCGCTTCCGCTTGTGCCCATCGAGCAATCAGCCGTTCATCTTCGCTTGCGCAGACCACGAGACGGGCATAATAGAACGAAAACGCCTCAATAAGACGACCTTCCTCAGTGTGAATATCTCCTCCAACAACCTGTACGCCTTCTTTCGATTGAACTGAATCAATGAGACGAATCCGAGCGCGTTGACGGGCTTTTTCCATCCACGGTCCGTCCAGCAATTCGTTGAGGTCAATTGAGTGCCGCTGTGCCATATCCCTAATCCATTGGGCTGCTTGAGGAAGGAACGGGTATCGTGCGAAGGTAACTTCATCCGTCAAAACCGGGGGTATGGTTGGGACGGGCATGGCCCTACCTCAGCGGCCACGGATTATGAAGTTCAATGTTGGAGATGGTTTCTTGTGGCTGTGACGATTGGAGGCGCCATGGATGAATCGCTTCTTACGCAAGTGATTGACATTCAAAACGATGTGCGGGCCGCCTTTGGTTGGCCTTACAAGGACGATGTTAAGAGCGCCAATGGACTGTATCAACTGTTTCAAACCTCGGAGCCTCTCGGTGTTGCACATTGGTCGAACGAAGCGCGTCAACACACCCTCGGTACTGTTCGGGACGTGTTGCGCAAATCACATCACATCGTAGTGGTTGGAGCGGCTACGGCCCAGGGTGATTTTAATCGCGAATGGCCTCGTGGAACCTCCTTCATTGCCGCTGATGGAGCCGTGGGTGCATTTCCAGACGGCATCAAACCAGTTTGCGTCGTCACCGACCTTGACGGTGCGGAACATTTGGACCGCGCTGCTTCGGCTGGCGTAACTTTGGTGGTCCATGCTCATGGAGACAACCAACATCGTTGGGAGAGAATGATACCTCAGTGGGCTGAAAACGGGCAACCTCCTTTGGTTTTAACACACCAAACTGGTGAATCCTATGAGGGCATGTACAATCCCGGGGGATTCACTGATGGAGATCGGGCTGCTTGCTTCCTCAATTGGTTAGGAATTGACCTGAATAAAGTGGAATTGGTTGGCTTTTCAACTGACACAATCGGCCCTTGGTCGGGAAGTACCAATGAGGAGCAAAAAATTAGAAAGTTGACATGGATGCAAAGGATACTAGAATTATTAAATGGTGATTTTAGTAAGTTTATTGCTCAAAAATAGGCATTTTTAACAACTGTTTATTTTCTTGCCTCAGAACATAACCATATGAAGGTGAAGGATAACTCATTATCCATGACGAAGCGTAATGCTTGGGTAAATCCGGTCATGTGGTTCGTTGCTGTTCTCGTCGTCAATAGCCTTTGGACCGCCGTCGCTTCACAGGAGGCTCCTAACGAGGTTAACTCGCCTTCGCAAACTCAAACCTATCGAGAAGTCGTCGTCGCTCCAGTTGCAGACCTTGACCGTGCACTACCTGCAAGAATCGCAGTCACCTTCTCAGCAGAGAACACCGATTCGGGCTCAATTGGCTATTCTATTCTGCTTGA
>JABJFP010000008.1 GCA_018662715.1 Methanobacteriota archaeon
ATTGGTGGCGAACCTTCTGGCCTGATGATTTCAACGTGGAACATGGAATGGCTTCAGCCGAAATTCGAACTTTCCCCGTCCGCATTATCTTACTCCCGTCTCTTGATTGACGTTGGTGAAACGACTTCAGTTCAGCTTGAGGTGGAAAATACAGGCTCACTCGCTGGCTCAATTGATGTTATCTTTGAATCCGTTGAGTTTGATGGCACTCGTGAACTCATTCAACGAACTTCCGTAACGGCAGAAGCCGGCAGTATTGGCCTTGTGACCTTGGACTGGGGGCCTTCAAGGCCGGGTGTTCAATGGGTCGTTGCTACGCTTGAAAATGGCGAAACCAGCAGTGGGCCTACCGTGGATGTGCGTGCTGCCGAAGAACCATCCTTCGGAGAGAAGGTCTTTGGAGATGTGAACCCGATTATTGGAACGATTACCGGACTTCTATTCTTTTCCGTCATCATAACCCTCTTGGTCATGATGAAACGTATGACTGCAAATCAAGGTTCAAAGATATCGTATGATTGGGACGAGTATTCCTCGGAACTTGAGGATGATGAAGACGATGATTACGAGGACGATGAAGACGATGATGATTCAGATGCTGGTTCAACTCAACAGTCCGATGGGGCTCTTGAAACAGACTGGGTCAAAGGCGCTGATGGTTACTGGTGGTATCACGATAAAGCAACGAATGAATGGTGGTACAAAGACGCCGATGGCGAAATTGTCAAGCATCCTTGATTTAGACTGAGGTGAATGTATGAGCATCATCGCACTGTTGCAAATGGATGCTACCGTAGGTGATTTGAACGGTAACGCCAATCGTCTTTCGCTGCTTGCTCAGCAAGCACATGATGAAGGTGCAACCATTGGCGTTTCTACTGAATTGGCCGTATGTGGCTATCCGCCTCGGGACCTTTTACTGGAACAGGATTTCATACAGCATTCTCTTGATGTGGCACTCAATATCCGAGTTCCAATTCCTCTCTTAGTCGGCACCCCAATTCCACCTCAAGACGACCGTTCTTTACCTACGAATGGCGTTATTCGGTGCGGTCCAGATGTTGCTTCCATAACCGCCGATAAGAGTTCAAGAGTTGTTGCCCAAAAACAACTTCTTCCCACCTACGATGTTTTTGATGAGGCTCGGTATTTCGCAGCAGAAAACCGGTCGGGACTCGCACGGTCGATTGGAGGAATGACACTCGGTGTTACGGTATGTGAAGATGCTTGGCAGTCTGCTGGAAAAACACCGTCAGCATACGAGCAAGACCCCATTGAACACATTGCAGAATGGTGCCGCCAAGGCGTTGACATCAATGCAACGGTAAACCTCTCAGCATCACCGTTTCACAGCGAGAAGTTCAGCACTCGCTTGGAGGTTGCTCGTCATGCCGCCTCTGTTCTCAATCATCCATTTTTGTTAGCGAATCAAGTTGGCGGTAATGATGACCTTCTGTTCGATGGAAGAAGCATGGTAGCATGGCCTGATGGCCGTGCAGTTGTTGCCCCCTCTTGGCACGAAGGCGTACTGCTTGTTGATCTTAACAACCCACAAGGGTGCAGTTGGGTTCCAAGTTCAGTCGATGATGCACTTTCCATTGGACAGAGCGAACTTGTGATGCTCGGAGCACATGACACCGACCTTCCTGGAGAACACACCATTGACGAAATCACGGACGCCGTAGTCACAGGACTGGCTGATTATTGTCGAAAATCGGGTATTACCTCTATTGTTTTGGGTCTTTCAGGTGGAATCGATTCTGCCGTCGCTGCTTGCGTTGCAGTTGAAGCTCTTGGCCCTTCAAACGTAACGGGGTTGGCCATGCCGAGTCGGCATTCCTCACAGCATTCCATTGACGATGCCGAGTACACTGCAACCTCACTCGGAATGCATCATCGGGTTCATTCCATCGACGGTATGCATCAAGCAACCGAGCATGAATTCGGGACGGTATTAGTTGACGGTCATGCAGTAGCAGGAGAGAATCTTCAGGCTCGCTTGCGTGCTCTACTTGTGATGGGATACGCCAATGCACAATCCAGCATGGCCATCACCACGGGAAATAAATCCGAAATAGCTCAAGGGTATTGCACACTCTACGGAGACATGGCTGGAGGATATGCTCCGCTGGGTGATGTCTACAAAATGGAGGTCTACGCAATGGCCGAACTGTTCAACCGTAGGGCTATTGACGCAGGAAATGCTCCGCCGGTGAACGAATCAACGCTCACAAAACCTCCGTCTGCTGAACTCGCTCCAGACCAAATTGACGAGGATACATTGCCGCCATATGCGCTATTGGACGAACTTCTAAGAGCCCATATTGAATTGGGAATGAATGCAGAACAGATGGTCCAGCATGGTTACGAGGCGGCTATGGTTGCTGATGTTTTATCACGGCTGGAGCGAAACGAACACAAGCGCTGGCAAATGGCTCCTGCGCCCCGTGTGACTTCACGTGCCTTTGGACAAGGATGGCGCAGACCTCTAGCATCTCGGCACGATTGGAGAGGCTCCTTGTAGCGTCGGTGGAGTCAAGAAGCCAAAACATGACG
>JABJFP010000294.1 GCA_018662715.1 Methanobacteriota archaeon
ATGTATATTGTTATCGGGATCTTCATGTGCTTGACATTTCTTATCTATGTCTACTCCATGTACGTATGTGCCTTCGCCAAAATACTTTTGCCACATTTGTAAACTACCTCCTCCGCGTACACCTATTTCAAGTATGCGAGGGCTTTTACCTATATACTTTTCAAAGTGTTTTTCATACAACGGAAAGTAGTGTTCAAATTTATCACACCGTTTAGTTAGTGTAGTAAAAACTTTTCTTAACATTTTTAATCCTTAAAATATACTTGTTTTAAATGTGACCAACATTCGCCAGTTTGCACATCTTGCTTATTCCACATAGAGTAAGCAATTTTATTTTTCCATTCTTGTAAATCAATATCATAGTTTAAGTTTTCAATCTTTGAAAGATCTGTATGTGCTACTGGATATGCCATGCTTCCACCGTCTAGTGCAAACACTGGTATGCCTCTTACTACAGCTTCTACACCACTTAAACTATTATATGTAACTACACAATATGCATTTTTTAAATCTTTATCTAATCCTTCGCCGCCTTGTGATCCGCCTCGTGTAAGATTTTTACTCATTGATATATTAGTAAGTTTTAATTCTTTTAACAAGCGTGTTACTATTTTTGCGCCTCTGTCTAAGTTTCGAGGATGTGGACGTATAACAATAGGACGATCTGTGTATTGCCTAATTATTTTACATTGGTCTGCAATGTAGTCGTATATACTAGCATAGCCTGCTTTGTACACATTTACTAAACTACTGTCGCCTTCTTTTTGGCCCATAATAAGAATATGGTCTCCTGGACTGTGCCAGTCCTTAAATTTAATGCCAGTCATACTTTCAAAACGATCCCAGCGTTCAGGACCTACATTTTCATTATTCCAATTGGCATCGGACCATCTATAACTATTCCATCCAAATCTTAACCATCCTGGACATTCGCGAAAGGGTTCGCTTTCACTAACAATATATGGCTTGTTTGCTTGTTGAATATGTAACAAATACTTGCCATGCCATTCGGCTCTGCCGCCATGTAAAAACTTAGGCTTTAGTTCATTAGTTTGATAGTAAGCATCAGCATCACGTACAATGTTACTATCTAAGTCATCACTTACTATATATTGGTCGCCTACTTTTTCCATACCTTTTGCCCAATGGAAATAAGGTTTAGAGGCTGGAGGCGGAAAGCCTATCATTTTTATCATACGTAATCTCTCATGTGAGCCCATGCTTCGCCTGAGCTTAATTCGTCAAAGTTCCAATGACACATTGCTAACTTTTGCACCCATTCTGTTCTTTCAAGCATTAGTGGAGTTTCAATTAACGAAAGGTCAGTATTAGCAACAGCATGTGCTTGACTTATTTGCGGATTAGGATCTGTAACAAATGTTGGAATACCTTCTATAGCACTTGCAACACTAGGACTACTATTATACGTAATAGAACAATGTGCATTTCTTAGATCATCAATAATAGATGGTGACGTACTTACTTGCCAATCTTTGTTTTTAAGATATTTAGGTGCATGCTTGTCGCCTGGATGTCCACGTACTATAATTGGCCTGTCAGTATGCTTTCTAACTTCTTTAATTGTTTTCTTTAACCAATGTACAACATCAAGTCCGCCCATGCTCCAGCCACCATTACGTTGTGTGCATATTAATACATGTACACCTTGTGGGCGCCAATCTTTCATTGTAATGCCAAGATGTTTTTGTATTTGTTTCCATCTTTTTGGATTGACAGTATCACTAAAATAATTTCCTGTTGTAGGAAATACTCCGTCCATACTATATCTTAAATATTGCATATTATGCATTTTGCCTACAGCATAATTAAAAAGATTACTGTCAGCAATAAACGAATGTTTACCTTTACTAACATTAATCTCATGGGCACGTCTTCTCACTACTAAGTGCGGACTAGCTGCAGAACCTGCATGAACCCAGCCTTGAATTAAATTTACATCACTGTCAATAATGTTATTACCATAATGTAAAATGCCTTTGTCGCCGTGCTTTTGTACGCCGTCAATGTA
>JABJFP010000072.1 GCA_018662715.1 Methanobacteriota archaeon
AACTTGTTCCAAACACGAGGAACGGCCAACAGAACGGCAGGCTTGATCTCAATACACTCGTCAGCAATTCGTGTCAAGTCCGAAATCAAGTTGATGTGAACACCACAGCGAATCATCCAGTGCAAATCAAAGGTTGAACCAAAGGAGTGAGCCCAAGGAAGGAACGCAGCGTTTTTGTCCCCTACGTAGATTGTAAACGCAGATTGGACACACAATACATTGGAAAGCGTGTTCCAGTTTGAGAGCATAACACCCTTTGGGTTTCCAGTTGTACCGGACGTGTAGATGAGGGTATTGAGAGCAAACGGGTCGTCGGCAACTTCGAAGTCTTCTGCTTCTCGGCCTGCTGCCACGAATTCGTTCCACATGTGGACCGTAACTCCTTCAGGAGGCAACTCATTTGCTTCTTCGTCGCCCATAAGTAGGATTCCGCAGGATGGCCACTTTGCTGCATCAGCAGGCATGTTGGCAACCAGTTTGTCAAGCACATTAGTGTCAGCAACAGCGAGTAGCGACGGGGTTGAATCGTTGAGAATGAAAGCCCATTCTTGGCCGTGTTGATGGGTGTACATAGCGGTATATGCAGCGCCGATTCCATTTGCTCCATAGGCTAAAGCAGCCCATTCAACGGAGTTGTTGAGGATCAGTGCAACACGGTCTCCTGCCTGTACGCCAACGGATGCAAGTTGCTTTCCTACGGCAGTCGAAAGGCTACCAAAGGTCTTGTAGTCAAGGTGGACACGAGGCATGTCTTTTCCGGGGATGTATCCAAAGCAAGGAAGGTCTCCAAATCGGTCAACACTGGTCATCAGCATTTGGTAAAGTGTCCGAGGGTCGTCCCCTTCTGGTACCTTCCATTGTCGGTCGTTCGGCTGGCGGTCCCATGCGAGTTGAGAAGGTTCCATGCGTCCTCACTGAACAATTAACCATTTGAAGACTACGCCTACATTTCATCAAGAACGCCGATGACGTTGTTTTTCCAATCCGCTCCATTGTTACGGTTTGCTAGCGGACTTGCAGGACTCGGATGCCAGCATGTTGTAATGGCGATTTTGCGTCCCGAAGAGGTAATTCCTGGACCCGACTTTCCTGCATCAAATGCCTTTCTTGCTCGCTTTTCCGCATATTTTCCAACTCCGATGATTCGGGTGATCCCCATGGCTTCAACCACTTCTCGAAGGTGTTCGTCACAGGCTTTCAATACGGGCTCAATCACAGTTGCTGGAATGTTGTCTGGAGTAATATTCTGCCCACGCTCGCCGAGGAGGAGTAAAGGGCAATGATTCACCACGAAGATATTGGCAAAAGTTCGCTCAGCAGACCCATAATGTTCTTGCATTAAGTTCCAAAGCCGAGTGCCTGATACTTCTTGCCGTTCAAGTTTCATTCCAACGATCGGTCGTTTTGGATGAGCATTATCTGGTGTTTCAAGTGAACGTGCTTCAATGTTCAGGAAATCCACCGCAACACCCGTTGCTCCGAACGGAACGCCAGTTTGAGCCATTCCCCAAGGGCCAGGGTTCATGCCAAGCAGTAGCGTTGTGGCTCCCAATCCTCCCCACATAGACAAGTATTGCTCGTGGTGGGGCCAAGCATAATTCAAGGGGTTTGTTGCATGGGCTACCTTTTCCGTCGCTTCGATCTTTGCAATCGCTTCATCACAATGCTTGGATAGGCTTAGTGCAGCCTTTTTCAACAGGTCAACTGTTGTCATGGTCAACCCCCAACAAGATGATTGGAGCCATCATTCGTCTTTACGACGTGATGCGAAGACACCCGCAGCAATTGCAGCCATAGTACCGATGGTTCCGAGGGCTGGAAGACCTTCCCCATCTTCTGAGTCCACATTTGGAACTGGTAAGATTACAGTTGATGCAGATGCGGCAGTGCTCGGTTGTTGTCCATCATTTGCTGTGACGGAGCATACGACATCATCACCGACTGCAAATCCTCCGGTCAATGAATCCGAACCGGTAAGAATGATGTTACCATTGACAGACCAAGTTACGGTTGCCGTTGTGATGTCACCATCCAAGTCGGTGATGGTGTATGCACAGGTCAGAGTGTCGTCAGCTGTTGTCAAAACCGGTGAGATGGATACGCTCGAAACCCTTGGTGCAGTATTTGGTATCACGGTGTTGTTTCCGCCGGTGTTGTTTTCTCCGGTATTGTTACCACCAGTGTTGTTTCCGCCTGTATTGTTACCACCAGTGTTGTTTCCTCCGGTATTGTTACCTCCGGTGTTGTTTCCGCCGGTGTTGTTTCCGCCGGTATTGTTGGACGTATAATTCACAGTTACCGGAGTCATGGTCATCATGACCTCGTTGGTACTGGTGAAACTCAGTCCGGTCACAAAGGCTGTTGGATTGTTGGGGTCGAGTTCTTCTGAGGCCTCAATTCCACGAATTGAAAGACGGTCCACTCCGAATTTATCTGTGAATGTGTATGTCTCGCCACCATCGATATTAATTCCCGTGTCGTACCATTCGGTTGAATTCCACATGTAGAGGTCGTAAATGTCATCTCCATATCCCATAGGGAGGGTCACAGACCTGATGTTAGGGCCACTCCAAACAATGTAGTCGTATCCAATGGCGACAACAGGGTCAATCCAGAACGTTCCTCCAGTATTATTGAATACAAACCAAAATGCATCTTGATTGTTCAGACAATCTTGAAGGGTTAAGCCAGAGGCATTCCAGTTTATGTCAGAACAATTGAACGGCATAAGTGGATTGCTCTGGCTTGAACCGGGTGAGTTGGAGTTGTTCGCAATGACGGTAAAATTGAACCAACCCTCATCTACAAAAGTTTGTGTTCCACTCTGGTTGAGGTTCCATTCTACATGGAAACTGTACATGCCAACCCCCAAGTTTGACCATGATTGATATTGGAATGGAATCCCAAATTGGGATCCAGCTAAGTAGATATCAACTGAGAAGTTAGAGTAATCACTTGCATCCGGGCCCTGG